>JAAYHG010000017.1 GCA_012735455.1 Bacillota bacterium | reverse complement strand
GGGCTTTGGCCCAGGAAAGAGCAGCCCAAACTCGCTCTATGATTGCCGCCCTCATTCTCACGGGAGCTCTAGTAGGGATTATTTTAGCTTTGTTCCTCGCTCGACGTACAGTGCGCCCGCTGCAGCGGTTAGCCCAGGTGGCGAGAAGCATAGCCGCAGGCGATCTTACAGAAGAAGTAAAATCGACGAGCGGGGATGAAGTGGGGCAGTTGGCTACCGCCTTCGCCAACATGGTTGCAACTTTGCGCCAGCTTATCGTCAATGTTCGCGAGAGCGTGCTGCAGGTGACCGAGTATGCAGAGCAATTGACCACCAGTGCCGAGGAGACCACTAGAGCTACCGAGCAGATAGCAGCCAGCGTTCAGGAAGTGGCCGAAGGGGCTCAGCACCAGGTGCAAGAGGTAAACGAAACCGCCCAGATAGTAAAGCATATGACGGCTGCCATGGAGCAGGTGGCCGGTAGTGCACAGTCTGTAGCTGTCTCCTCCCAGGAGACTGCGCAGTTGGCTGAAGAAGGTAGTAACGCTATCAAGGGTGTTATCGAGCAGAATAATGTGGTAAAAGATTCTATGACGGTTCTCTCTTCGCTCATCGCTGAGCTCGGGGAACGCTCCAGAGAAATCGGACAGATAGTGGAGGTTATCACCGGTATCGCCGATCAAACCAACCTTCTCGCCCTCAACGCAGCCATTGAAGCGGCGCGGGCAGGAGAACAGGGCCGCGGTTTTGCTGTTGTGGCTGAAGAGGTGCGCAAACTGGCGGAACAGTCGGCTCAGGCGGCCAAACAAATTGCCGCCCTTGTGGATCGTACCCAAAAAGACACTGAGCGCGCAGTCCAGACTATGGATGCAGGAAGCAGAGAAGTTCAATCTGGCTCAAAATTGCTGGAGTCCGCGCGTGCCACTTTTGAAAAGATCTTTGCGGCCGTGGAGGCAGTTGCCCAGGAAGTTCAAGAGGTTAGTGCAGCGGCAGAAGAGATGGCCACGGGTTCCGTGCGGGCGGTCGCCGCAACGGAGAGAATAAACAGCATCGCTCAGAATACCAGTTCCGGCACCCAGAACATTGCTGCAGCTACGGAAGAGCAGACTGCTACCATGGAGGAAATATCCTCCTCTGCCCAGGTACTGACCGATATGGCGCATAAACTGGAGGCGGCGATAGCGAATTTCAAAGTGGAGTAACTGGCATGGTGGAGAGGGGTTGGCAACGCCGCCAACCCCTCTCCTTGTTTTTTTTCTCTAGACTTGGTAAAATAAGCATGTGATGTACACAAGAATGTGCACATAAGATGGAGAGGTGGAGCGGGGGGGAAAGAATGGATCTTATCCGCATTGGCGGCAAGGTTATAGACAAGGACCGTATCTACCGTGTTGTGGACCGAATACTGGATCTCAGGGCGGCTGGTGTCTCGCAACAAGAAGTGGCAGAGCGTGAAGGTACTGAGCGCTCGTTTATCTCTCGCCTGGAGACCCTAGGGGAGGTACACCGTGGTCCGCGCTTGGCGCTGATAGGGTTTCCCTTGGCCAACAAGCAGGAACTGGAGAGAGTAGCCCAGGAAGAGGGAGTGGAGTACTCGCTTATCCTTACTGACGAAGAACGCTGGCGTTTTGTCCGGGAGAAAAACGGCAATGAACTTCTCAATGAGGTGATGCATATCATTGCCGAACTGCGCAACTTTGATGTGGTTGTCTTCCTGGGCTCTGACATGCGTGTCAGGGTAGTGGAGGCGCTATTGGACAAGAAGGTTGTGTGCCTGGAGATCGGCCGTTCACCCATTGTCGGTAACAAGAGGGTGGATCCGGAAGAACTGCGTCGGCTAGTTAGAGAGCTTAAGATTCCCAACATGCAAGGGGCAAGAGCCCAAAGAGCAGGAGGCGGTTAGAGTGAAGCGCGTAGTTAGTATCAGCTTGGGTTCATCCAAACGGAACCACCAGGTTAATGCCGAGTTTCTTGGTAAGGAATTCGTAATAGAGCGCATAGGCACCGATGGCGATCTGAACAAGGCCATAGCGTTGATCAAAGAATTGGACGGGAAAGTGGACGCTTTCGGCATGGGAGGCATCGACTTGTACCTTGTTGCCGGTGAGAGGCGTTACGTTATTCGTGACGCAGTACGCTTGGCTCGGGCAGCCAAGAAGACACCCATCGTGGATGGGAGTGGCCTCAAGAACACCTTGGAGCGAAGGGTGATTCGTTACCTCTCAAGCTCAGGCCGGGTTCCTTTGGCAAGAAAGAAAGTCCTTTTGGTTTCCGGCGTAGATCGCTGGGGCATGGCTGAAGGTTTTGCCCAAGCAGGCTGCCAACTCACTATAGGCGACATAGTTTTTGCCTTGGGGCTTCCTGTTCCGCTGCGAACCCTGGGCCAGCTTAAACTGGCTGCCAGCATTGTGGCTCCAATACTGGTACAGCTCCCCTTTAAGCTTCTTTATCCTACAGGTAAGAAACAGGAAGAGAATGAAGATAAACCACGTTTTGCCCGTTACTACCATGAGAACGATATCATAGCGGGTGACTTTCACTTCATAAAAAAACACCTCCCCAAAGAACTTACGGGGAAAGTCATTATCACAAATACCGTGACACCGGCCGATGTGGAAGAGTTTAGGCAGCGCGGGGTTAAGACACTGGTTACCACCACTCCCGAGCTGAATGGACGTTCTTTTGGTACTAATGTCATGGAAGGAGTGCTGGTAAGTCTGGCCTCCAAACCTTGGCGCGAACTTACCCAACAGGACTATGAAGAGCTGCTGGATCAGCTGAATTTTGTGCCTCGGATTCAGGACCTGGCTGTATAGAACTAAGGAGGCGCCAAATGCAGAACTTTGCTTTCCTTATACACCCACTGGACACCAGCTACATTTACAACAGATTTCCCTGGCTGCGTGTTGTTCCCGATTCCTTAGTGGAGAAGACCTTTACCTACATGCCGCCAATGAAAGTTTCGCATATTACTGGCATTAAATCTCCCTACGC
>JAAYHG010000186.1 GCA_012735455.1 Bacillota bacterium | reverse complement strand
TTCTAAGATCATGGTCACCAAGGCGTCATACACCGAAGCCCCGGAGCTTACCACCACAGGGACCATCTTAACATCACCGACTGTAAGCTCGCGATAATCCGTCAGAGCCTCTGTCGCCCCCTGGCCAATATAAGTATAGCCTACACGGGGCTTAGCCTCTAGTATGCCCGCCATGGTGAGAATAGTAAGGTCAGGCCGCAGGGTAGCACGGGTCAAGTTAAGGTGGCTAGCAATCTGCTCACCTGTTATGGGACCCTGGCCCCTAACAATGGTCACAATTTTCTTTTGCCGTGGGGTAAGCTGAATAGACCATCACCCTCTTTCGGCAGCCGGGACATTCACACTGTGCATACTTCTTCCTACTGGCAAAAACTCCTGCTTGCAAGGCCCACCGTGCTGCTCGAGCCCTAATTCTCTTCCACCAAACGGCTAAAATCTGCCACTCTTAACCCCAGATCGCGCAACTCTCTCACCAGGGCTAAACGATTTGCCCGCACGTCTTTCTCAGGAGCCATAACCAGCACGGCGTCGAAGAAACGATTCACAGGGTCAACCAAGGATGCAAAGAGCTCTAGAGCTTGACGGTAGTCTTCGGACGTTAACAGGTCCAAGAGTTCTTTTTTTACGGCAGTGTAGCGGGCAAAAAGGTCCTTCTCTGCCTGGTCAACAAAAAGGTTGGGGTCTATAGGTTCTACACCAGCATGACGGGCAAGATTGTTCACTCGGGTAAAAGCGGTGAGCACCTGAGTAAAGAAGTCTTCACGTCTTACCTTAGCAATACTGTCCGCCCGACGATAGGCCTGCGTGGGCTGGTCCGGCAACACTGCCAGCACAGCCTCCACTACATCATAACGCAGACCGCGATCCTCTAATGCCGCGCGCAGGCGCTGGGAGAAAAAGTCTCTCACCTCAGCACTGACCTCTTCTGCCGGCCGTGGCAGCAGGCCTTGTTCTGAATACAGTCCCACCGCCCGCTCTATCAAATCTCCCAGGGCGAGATCCAGTTCTGCCTCCAAGATAATGCTCACACTACCACTGGCCAAACGCCGCAGGGCATAAGGATCCTGGGAACCAGTTGGTATGAGACCAGCACCAAAGCACCCTACAATGGTGTCCAGTTTATCCGCCAGGGCCAAGAGAGAGCCTGTCAAGGTGACAGGGAGCTCATCTCCGGCAAAACGGGGCAAGTACTGTTCGCCAATGGCGTGTGCCACACTGGCATGTTCTCCTGAGAGAATGGCATACTCACGCCCCATGGTACCCTGAAGCTCGGTAAACTCATACACCATGTTAGTGGTCAAATCCGCCTTGGCTAGGTGCGCCGCCCGCACCACGAAATCCGCTGCCGCCCCTTCTAGACCTGCTACGGCCGCCAGATGTTCTGCCAGTCTCTCTAAACGCTGGGTCTTGTCGTATAAAGTACCCAGGTCTTCTTGGAAGACAATATGCTTTAAGCGCTCGACTCGGTCTGCCAGGGGAATTTTTTTATCTTCTTCAAAGAAGAAACGGGCATCGGCTAGACGAGCACGTAGGACTTTTTCATTCCCTTCGCGCACTATGTCCAGATGTTCCGCAGTGCCATTTTTAACCGCGATGAAGTAAGGGAAAAGCTCTCCTTCGTGATCCACTATTGGGAAGTAGCGCTGGTGGTCCTTCATAGGGGTTACCACTACCTCTGAAGGTAGGGCAAGGTAGTCGCTGGAGAAAGCCCCCAATAGGGCCGTGGGATACTCCACCAAGTAGATAACCTCTGTGAGCAAATCCTCTGGCCAGAGCACGCGGCCACCTATTTCTTTGGCCAAGGCCTCCCCCTGGGCGCGAATGATCTGCCGCCGCTCTTCCGGATCCAGCACAACGTAGGCCTGCTCCAACTGGGAAAAGTACTGATCCGGATCTGCTACTACAAAGGGACCTGGAGCGCGGAAACGGTGACCGTAGGTGGTGCGCCCACTTACTATGTCATCCAAGCTAAATTCCACCACACTGGAACCGAAGAGGGCCAAGAGCCAGCGAATGGGCCGAGCAAAGCGCAGGTCTCTACTCCCCCAACGCATGGGGCGCGGGAAGGAGAGGGAAGTTATGATCTCCGGCAATAGAACCGCAAGAACCGTCTGGGTACTCTGGCTTTCCTCTCGTTTGGTGACAAAAACATACTCACCGCCTTCCACCTGCCGCACCGTAAGGTCTGCAAGCTCCACCCCTTGGCTTCTGGCAAAGCCCTCGGCAGCCCGAGTGGGCTTTCCTTCAGGCGTAAAAGCGGCCCGGGCCGGTGGGCCTTTCACCTCGTACTGGCGGGGCTGCGTTTCCTCCTGCAGACCGCGCACGAGTAGAACCAGCCGCCTGGGTGTACCATAGGTGTGGATCTCTCCGTAGGTAAGGCGTGCAATGGCCAACCGCTCCTCAGCAGCACTGCGCAGTGCATCTAAGGTGTGCGGCATAAGACGCGCCGGTATCTCTTCGCAACCGATCTCCAAGACAAAATCCCTTGTCATCGCACAGCCTCCTCTCGTTTGAGTAGCGGAAAGCCAAGCCTCTCCCGTTGAGCCACGTATGCCAGGGCACACTCCCGGGCAAGGGTACGCACTCGGCCGATAAAACTGGTGCGCTCGGTAACGCTGATCGCTCCCCTAGCATCCAGCAGGTTAAAGGTGTGAGAACACTTTAGGATGAAATCGTAGGCTGGGAACACCAGGTCTTTTTCCAGCAGCCGCCGCGCCTCTTTCTCGTACAGCTCAAAAAGAGTGAAGAGCATCTCCGGATCTGAGTCTTCAAAGTTGTAGTGGGAGTGCTCCACTTCAAACTGGTGAAATACATCACCATAGGTGATACCCGGCACCCATTCGATTGCGTAAACATTATCCTTCTTCTGGATGAACATAGATATGCGCTCCAGACCATAGGTGATCTCCGCTGAAACAGGCCGCGCCTCAAGACCTCCTATCTGCTGAAAATAGGTAAACTGGGTTATCTCCATCCCGTCTAGCCAAACCTCCCAGCCAAGTCCCCATGCACCCAAGGTCGGTGACTCCCAGTTGTCCTCCACAAAACGGATATCGTGTTCAAGGGGGTCTATGCCCAAGGCCTTGAGACTATCCAAGTAGAGGTCCTGGATGTTGTCCGGCGAGGGTTTCATGATAACCTGGAACTGGTGATGCTGGTACAAACGGTTGGGGTTTTCGCCGTAACGCCCATCGGTGGGGCGACGGGACGGCTCCACGTAGGCCACATTCCACGGCTCCGGTCCCAGGGTACGCAAGAAGGTAGCAGGGTTCATGGTACCGGCGCCCTTCTCCACATCGTACGGTTGTGTCAAGATGCAGTTTTGTCCCGCCCAAAACTCCTGTAGCTTTAAGATGATCTCCTGGAAGTTCACGTCTTGCCCTCCTTTTTCGTATAGTTCCCGATACATCATGGCTTCGTGGGGTTTTCTTTGACTTAGGCTCACAGGATGCAGCCGCTCGCTCTGGGATCGTTCACCGCGAACGAGTAAAAAGTCTCATCCCCTTACTCAGGGACGAGACTTCTCCCGCGGTTCCACCCTGTTTGGCCAGCTTACGCCGACCCTCCTTAATTCTCGGCCTGAGGCTCCGGGACCCCCGTTCACCGGCTGGCCTGCAGGTTTCCCCCTTCCCCGCTCTCTTTAAGGCCGCAACCGGTTACTCTTTCCCTTCATCGCACCGGTACAAGCGCCTGAGCTGCAATGCTAGTTTAAACCTACTTTAGCAAATGTTGTTCCCACTGTCAACTAAAAGCCGAGAACCTACTTTGGGCCTGTTCCGTCCTGTACCAGGGCCAAGAAGAAGGCCGAGTTGGGGTCGCGCCCCAATTGCGCTCTTAAATAGGATTGGGTAATCTGACGCAGTTCGGCTTTGTTGGAGCCAGTCAGGCGCAGATTGCGCAGACGGTTTAAAGGCGCACCCACCAAGAACCGCACTGCGGCCAGGGTGTCCGGGGCCACCGGCGGGGCATCCCTGTCTTGTGTCCGACAATCACCACAAAGGACTCCGCCCAGGGCAGCGCTAAAGGAGGCTCCTTGCTTAACTTCGCAGCCACAGTTTACACACTGAGAAAACTCTGGTAAGTAACCTAAACGAGCCAGTAGACCCAGTTCAAACACGCGCACTGCAAGCTCTAGATCCTCTTCGTCAGCGGCCAAAACGCGCAGCATGGCAAGTAGAAAGGGAAAGAGGTCGCCACCGGGTTCCTCTTCCTCGGTCATGCGCTCCACAATCTCCAAACAATAGGTGGCCGCTGCTGCCCCTTCCAAACTCTCGCGCAGTCCGCGGAAGGACTCTGTAATCTCGCACTGGCTGATGTTGTCCAAGCCTTGATTAGCAAAAAGGAGATAGTTCCCGTGGGTAAAAATCTCTGTGGACGCCGCGAGGCGGTTGCGCGGCCGACGAGCACCGCGCGCCACAGCCCGCACCTTACCGCGCTCACGGGAATAAAGTGTGATCAACTTGTCCGCTTCACCAAGATTACGACTCTTGATCACCACCGCATCTAAACTGTATAGTGGCATCTCAACTCCTACTTTCTCTCCAACACACTTGTTGTTAATCCAGGGGGTTGTCCTCAGGTTCCGTATCAATCCTTTCTGCACCCAAGCTGCGGTAGAGAAGGTAAGACCCTATAGAGCCCGTCTGCCAGAAGTACTCCCAGAGTACGTCCCTTATCTCTTGTTGCTGCACCCTTACACCCCTTCTCCCCACACACCTCACCTTTCAAAACCAAGCTCGCGCAGGGTTCCCTCGGTGTCACGCCAATCTTTCTTTACCTTAACCCAAAGGTCGAGGAAAACTCGCATGCCCAGCAGAGCCTCCACGCTGGAGCGTGCACCCTGACCAATGGCTTTCAGCATGGCACCATCCCTGCCGATGAGGATGCGCTTTTGTGATTCTTTTTCCACGTAGATGTTGGCCCGCACATAGACAAGATCCTTACCCTCACGCTGCTCCATCTCTTCCACATCCACAGCCACAGCGTGGGGAACCTCATCTCGTGTAAGCTTCAGCACCTGCTCGCGCACCAGTTCCGCTACGGCAAAGCGTTCCGGTTGGTCAGTAACCATGTCTGCCGGATAAAACTGTGGTCCTGATGGCAAATACTTGGTAATGATCTCCAAGAGTACGTCTAATCTCTCACCGGTAAGGGCAGAGATAGGAACCACCTCGGCAAAATCCGCCAGGGAAGAGTAGCGGTCTAAGGCAACAACAGTTTCCTCCCGGTTCAGTGCATCCACCTTGTTTACGGCCAAGAGAACTGGGGTTTTGCAGTTCCTGAGAAAGGCAGCTATTTCCTGGTCTCCAGGTCCCAGGGGCGCTCTCCCATCTACGACGTAAAGTACCACATCCACCTCAGCCAAGGCACGCCTGGCAACCCCCACCATGTAATCTCCCAGCCGTGTCCTGGGCTTGTGGATACCTGGTGTATCAATGAAGATGATCTGTCTCGTTTCATCAGTGAGTATGCCGTGAATCCGATTGCGCGTTGTCTGCGGTTTTTCAGCCACAATGGCAACCTTTTCACCCACCAGGGCGTTAAGAAGAGTGGACTTGCCTACGTTGGGACGCCCCACCAGGGCAACAAACCCACTTCGGTAACCCTCACTCATGTACGCAATCCTCCCTTAAGTGGGTTGGGCCGAAAGCTCGGGGGAGCAGTTCCTCAAGCGTAACGCGCTGAACCCCGTCTGGTCCGGTCAAATAGAGGACAAGTTCAGGAGCCAGTTCCCAAAGCACCTGGCGGCAGGTGCCGCAGGGAGATGCTGCCTCTTTACCTTCAGTTGCCACTGCCAAGGCAGTAAATTTGCGCTCGCCCTCAGAGACCGCCTTAAAGAGGGCAACCCTTTCCGCACAGACTGTGGCACCGTAGGCAGCATTCTCAATGTTACAACCGCTGTACACTCGCCCGGAGGCGGTAAGGAGCGCTGCCCCTACCTGATAACCAGAGTAGGGCGCATAGGCCCGTTCCCGCGCCTTATAAGCAGCAGCCACCAAGTTCTCCACTTTGTCCATCTGCTAACGTTCCCCCTACTCCCAAGAAACCTCTGCTCCCTTGGGCATTACCTCAATCCAGGTTTGTCCCGGAACCAGTTTCACTTCTAGACCATTTTTCTGTGTCCAGCGGGTGAACGATTCACGGTTCGCCTTAGACCAGTTTGCCTCGTAGGTAACCCCCTGCTGGAAAACCCGGCCAACCCCCTGACCCGTCAACTTCATATCCAGGCGTCCCTCATTATCCAACACCCTGGTACCAT
>JAAYHG010000185.1 GCA_012735455.1 Bacillota bacterium | reverse complement strand
CGGTGTAGGTGCGCTGGTCGCCTTTGGCGGCATGAAAAGCCCGCTCACGGCGGTGGAGCAGGGCGAGACAATAGCTGAGCACTTTCTGGTCTGGACCCGCTTTTTAGCAGAAGCCTGGCACATCATTGCGATTATTATCTTGGTCCTGGCCTTCAATGTTAATGTTGCGCTTTCCATTCTCTTGGTCTTGGTGGTGCTCTTGGTCCTGCACCGTTACCCTGTACGGCGAATACCGGGCATGGTCTCGGCCTTGGTGAAGAACGATATCATCTTAACCATTGCCACCATCATGGCCTTTCGCGGTGTACTCCTGGCCACCGGAGCGGTAGAAGCTATGCCGGAACTCTTCGCCTCTCTAGGGCTGCCCCCGCTCTTGGCAGTGCTGGGGATTCCTTTTTGTGCTGGCCTTCTCATGGGCAGCAGCGTGGGCTATGTGGGGGTAAGTTTCCCCTTAATTCAGGGGCTCTTGGTGGAGGGCGGTATGGTGAACCTGCCCTGGGCAGCCCTGGCGTATGCGGCTGGCCAGGCGGGTTTCATGATTTCTCCCCTGCATCTTTGTTTTCCCCTATCCGTGGATTACTTCGGAGCCGCCATGGGCCCGGTGTGGGTGCGGATAGCCTTGTCCCAGGCGGCGGTTATGGCCCTTGGTCTGGCTCTCTATTTGCTGCTCTAGCTTGGGGCAGCCGTTATCTGAGGTCAGCGCGCAGGAGGCCGCCCTCTGGTAGGCAAATGTTGGTGCGAGGTCTCAGATTGTTTGGTTCCAGTCCGGGGTTTACTGCCAGGAGTTCGTCTATAGAGTAGCCGGTAGCCTGGGAGATAGAGTAAAGGGTGTCCCCGGGTTCCACTACCCAGAAGAGGCCGCTGGGGCACGGGGGAATCTCCGGCGGGACAATAGGGGATCTGGGTACGCAGATACGGTCCCCCACCTGCAGATTATTTGGGTCTACCTGAGGGTTTGCGGCGATGATATCAGCTACATCTACCCCGGTGGCCTGAGCAATCCCGTAGATGGTGTCTCCTTGGGCCACCACCCAGTAGACCCCGCCGGGGCAGGGCGGCGCATCCGGGTTAACCCCTGTGTCAGGTATGGTGATGGCAGTACCTATTTGCAGGTTGTTCGGGTCTATGCCGGGGTTGGCGGCCAGGAGCTGGTCGAGCGAGACGCCCACTGCGCGCGCGATTTGATACAAGGTGTCTCCAGCCTGAACGCTCCAGCGCCTTATTTCAGGCATGGTGATCCCTCCCCACTGTTTTTTCCTACTCAATCTTATGCGTCTTGACGGCTGCGTGGAACCGTAGGCGACAGGCCGGTGAAACTAGATATAAAAAATGCGGGTGCCCCGAGAGGGGCCCGCTTTTATTTGGCGCCGATTCTTTTTAAGTACCAAACCAATGGGTAGCCCAGCCCCAGCACCACCAGGGCTTCACTGGCCGCGATGCAGAGGGCCGTGGCCCAGTAGGGCAGGTGGGCCAAAACCTTAAGGTATGCGCTCACGATCAAGGCGTTGAAGACAATGGGCGAGAGGTAGGCGATAAAACTGTGCCGAAAGTAGTAGGTGACGTAGGCAGCCAAGAGGGTGGTGAGGCTTCCCAGTACCACATCAATGAGACCAGCGGGGCTGAAAGGATTGGCCACAAAACAGCCAATGAAAACGCCCCAGATAGCCTCTGGAAAGACTATGGGCAGGACTGTCAACGCCTCGGCGGCTCTAAACTGGGCGGGAAAGAAGCTTGCCGCCTGAAGGGCGTAGGTGATGACAACATATAAGGCAGCTATGATAGCTATACGGGTTAGGTGAAGTGGTTTCACACTGGTCTTCCTTTCCACCTTGCGACTAAGCAAAGTCTACCATAGCGGGAAATGCAGGGCAAGGTATCGGGTCCGTCACTTATGACGGATTGGTCTTGACGCTCGGTGCGGCTACGAGTATAATTTATGCAAACAAGTGTTCGTGGTAGGAAAGGGGGACCTAGCTGTGCAGGAGCTGACAAAACTGGACGATGTTTATGCTGAGGTAGCGGTTCTAAGGCCGCTGTATCAAGATGGTGCTGGTGATGGGACAGAGGTGATTCTGCGTTCGGGCGAGCGTTTCTGGCAGGGAAGACAGATTAAGTCAGTGCGCACGGCTCTGGCCCGGCTCTATGGAGTGGACCTGGTGGCGTTAAGGAGTAAGTATGGGCGGCTCTTGGGTCGCTCCAGCAGTGTGCCGCTGCCGCTCTCACCCCGCCTTACCTTGGTGCCGCTGCGTTTGCGGCAGCCGCGCTGCCGGGGTGATGCCTGTCTTGGCTATGTATCCTTCCGGGAGGTTAAGGAGGTGCGAGAGTACGCCAGCGGTTGTTTTCGCAGCCTAATCGTACTTGCCTCGGGAGTCCAAGTGGAAGTCTTGTCCCGCCGCCGCATTGTGCTGGAGCACTTGAGCGCTGCCAGGCTGGTAGAGGACTATTATCTAAGACAAAACGGCTGGATTGGTGGAAGGGAAGGGGCAACCCTGGAGGACCGTATTGGGATCCTTTTCCGTGCGCTTACCGAGCGTTACCTAGCCTAATACGGCGGAACAGAGTTCATACCCTGTGCGGCAAGATATGATTTGGGAGAGTTATAACACTGGCTGCAACGCTATTGACACTGGGAATTGGATATGCTAGTATCAGTTCGAAAAGCTGCAAATTAAATCGAATAGTGCACTCTTATCCCGAGAGGTGGAGGGACTGGCCCGATGAAACCCGGCAGCGTGCCAGGCATTCCTGGTGATGTGCCAATTCCTGCAGAAGGTCAATTCTGGAAGATAGGAGTACAGAGGCCACTTCCAAATTGAAGGGGCCTTTTCTGTTGAAAGGAGGACTTTTTGTGACCGAACGCTACCTTTTTACTTCTGAGTCGGTTACTGAGGGCCACCCCGACAAGGTAGCCGATCAGATTTCCGATTCTGTCCTGGACGCCATTTTAGCCCAGGATGCCAACGCCCGTGTAGCCTGCGAGACTGCTGTCTCAACAGGTTTGGTTCTGGTGATGGGAGAGATAACCACCGACTGCTATGTGGACATCCCGCGGATTGTCCGTCAGACAGTAAAAGAGATCGGTTACACCCGGGCCAAATTTGGGTTTGATGGCGATACCTGTGCTGTGGATACCGCCATAGACGAACAGTCCCCAGACATAGCCTTAGGGGTGAACGAAGCCCTGGAGGCGAAGGGTGGTGGTACTGATCCATGGGATTTGATCGGTGCGGGCGATCAAGGTATGGTCTTTGGCTATGCCTGTAACGAAACAAAGAGCCTTATGCCGCTTCCCATCTCCTTAGCTCACGACCTGGCTCGGCGCTTGGCTGCTGTGCGCAAGGACCGCACTTTGCCTTATCTAAGGCCGGATGGAAAGACCCAGGTGACGGTAGAGTACGAAGGTAACCGTCCCCTTAGAGTGGATGCAGTGGTGGTTTCCGCCCAGCACAGAGCTGACGTACCGCTGGAGAAGATCCGGGCCGATGTGTTGGAGCATGTGGTCAAGCCTATTGTGCCGGCAGAGTTTCTGGACGCCAAGACCCGCTTCTTTGTTAACCCAACGGGGCGCTTTGTTCTAGGAGGTCCTGCAGCCGACTCTGGGCTAACCGGCCGTAAGATTATTGTGGATACCTACGGCGGCAGTGCACGGCATGGTGGCGGTGCCTTCTCCGGTAAGGACCCCACCAAGGTAGACCGTTCGGCCAGCTATGCGGCCCGCTATGTGGCCAAAAACGTGGTGGCGGCCGGTCTTGCCGAGCGCTGTGAGGTACAGATTGCCTATGCTATCGGCATTGCTCGCCCTGTATCTATTACCGTGGACACCTTTGGTACCGGTGTTATCCCCAACCAGCAACTGGTGGAGCTTATTCGACAGCACTTTGAACTGCGTCCCGCCGGAATTATTGAAACCCTGAAGTTGCGGCGCCCTATTTATCGCCAGACTGCAGCCTACGGGCACTTCGGTCGGACGGATATAGATCTTCCCTGGGAGAGAACCGACAAGGCTGCTGCCCTGGCTGCGGCAGCCAAGAGCTTCCGCTAAGGCGGGAGCTCCTTTTTTATCATTCCGGGTTTACCGCCGAAGGAGGAAGGTAGGAGAGGGAAAGCGAATTATCCACAGGGGGTGAAGAGTGTTGGAGTGGAGAGCAGACCTGGCTTTTTTAGACGACATACTCCGGCGTACTGTGGTGGCTATCAAGGAGAGCCATGAGCAAATAGAGATCATCAGCAACGAGGCACGGGCCGAGGCAGAAAGCATCGCCCGGGAGCTGGAACAGGTTAATCGCCAGATGCAGGCTACCATTGTGCAAGTAGAAACTGCGCGTGTCCAGGAGCAGCTCTCCCGACAGGAGTTGGTGCGCGTCAGCCGCGACTTCAAGCGCTACCGAGAAGAAGATATCCTCCGGGCTTACGAGCGGGCACGGGACGTCCAGGTACAGTTAATCCTGCTGAAAGAGAAGGAGAAGGCGCTATGGGAGAAGCGCTCTGAGATAGAGCAGCGCTTTAGGGGTGTAAAACGCCTATTGGAGCGCGCTGAGGCCCTGTCTGCCAAGGTGGGTGTGGCCATGGATTACCTAACTGGAAATGTGAAACAGATGTCTGAAGTGCTGGAGTCGGTGCAGGAGAAGCGGGAAATTGCTGTGCGTGTCATCCGGGCGCAGGAGGAGGAGCGGCGTCGGGTAGCGCGGGACCTGCACGACGGTTTAGCACAGCAGTTGGCCGGTGCTATCTTGGAGCTAGAAGTGGCGCAGCGGGTATTGGAACAGGATGCTGACCGGGCCCGCGAAGAGCTGAAAAATGTTGAGCAGATTATTCGCACCGGCTTGCGCGAGGCACGGGACGTCATCTTCAATCTGCGTCCACTGGCCCTGGATAGCCTGGGACTGAAGGCAGCAATAGAGAATCTTGCCGCGCAGATTAGGGAAAGAACTGGGCTGGATGTCAACGTTTCTCTCCTAGGGAACGAAACTCCCCTGGATAGTACGGTCTTGAGCTGTGTTTACCGTATTGCTCAAGAGGCACTGAATAATGTGGTGAAGCACGCCGCGGCCACTCGGGTTATGGTTAGGATAGAGTTTTCGCCGTCCTATCTTTTTGTTCAAGTGGTGGATAATGGACGTGGTTTTGTGGTTGATGCCAAGGGTACCGCGGTTGGGGATGGTGAAGAGCACCTGGGCCTTATAGGTATGCGTGAGAGGGCGGACCTTATTGGTGGCAAGCTGCAGGTAAAGAGCGAGCCTGGTTGCGGCACAACCATCAAGTTTTGCTTGCCGCTGACAGTGCCTGAAGCGGCGCACCAGGGGTTGGGAGGTGGCAAGGGTCAATAAGGGTTATGCCTGGATACTTTTGGCCGGCACAGCATGGGGCAGTATCGGTGTCTTGGCCCGGTGGCTCATGGATCTCGGCCTGGATCCATTGGAGGTGGCCTGGCTCAGGAGTGCATTACCGCTCCTGGGGCTGATACCCATTTTACTGAAGGCAGAAAAAGGCTGGCCGCAGCTGGAACCCAGGGATATTAGGTTTTTTGCTTTTTTTGGTTTGGTGAGTGGAGCTTGTTACAATTTCTGCTATTTTACCGCCGTAGAACTGGTAGGTGTAACTACTTCAGTAATTCTCCTTTATACTGCCCCGGCCTTTGCAGTGTTGTTTGCGCGCGTTGTCTTCGGCGAAGATATCAACCTAAAGAAGGCTATTGCCGTTGTGCTTTCTCTCTTTGGCTGTTTTCTTGTGGTTAAAGGTTACGATCTGGCGGCTTTGCGTCTTAATTTCTGGGGGATCCTGGCAGGCTTAGGCTCTGGTGTTACATATGGCCTCTATGGAGTCTTTAGCAAAAAAGCACGTCAACGCCACTCTGCATGGGTTTCTGTTTTTTACTGTAACCTGTTTGGGTTTTTGTTTCTTACCTTCATTAAACCACCTGTTGGTCTTGTGCCGTTCTTAGGTTCGGTACCATTTTGGCGTAACGCTCTTATCCTGGCACTGTGGGGCAGCCTGGTACCTTG
>JAAYHG010000184.1 GCA_012735455.1 Bacillota bacterium | reverse complement strand
GGCTTTCTCGCTGGGGCGGCCTTCCCTCTTAATGAAGCCGCCGGGAATCTTACCTACAGCGTAAAGTCTCTCTTCGTAATCCACCGTCAGAGGAAAAAAATCAATGCCTTCCCGGGGCTGATCCGAGCAGCAGGCAGTAACCAACACAACTGTATCACCGTAGCGCACTAAGGCTGCCCCGTCCGCCTGTTTGGCCACATGGCCGATTTCCACACTTAGCGATCGTCCCGCCAAGGTGGTGCTAAACACCTCAGGCAAATCGTTTAACCTCCTTTACATTGTACCTGTTTTCTTTTCGCCGCTTAGGTTAGTATTTCCTTTTTCCGTACAAGACAGACCCAGACTAGTAAAAAGAGCGGGATCTCCCCGCCCTTAGTGTCTCAGTCCAAGTTTTTCAACCAGGCTGCGATAGCGCTCGATGTCCTTGCTCTTAAGATAGTTGAGCAGACCACGTCGCCGACCAACCATTTTGAGCAGCCCCCGCCTGGAGTGGTGATCCTTCTTATGTTCCTTAAGGTGCTCAGTCAGATAGTTGATACGCTCTGTAAGGATAGCAATCTGGACCTCCGGCGACCCCGTATCATGCTCATGCAGCTTAAACTGGCTGATAACATCTTGCTTTCTAGTGCTTGTAAGCGCCACAGCTCTCACCTCCTAGCTTTCTGATCCCCACAATCCCAGACAACCGTTGGAGCAGCGGTAATCCGCGATAGTGGTTCATTACGATTTACCGATCACAGTTATCACTAGACGACCCGCCTTGGTGTCCTTGGCCACCAGGTCGAAGGAGCGCCCCGATGCGGCTACAAAGCTGCGGAAACGAGTTGCAGAAGGAATGCGGCCCGGGATACTGTAAGCTGCGCTCAGAATATCCTCCGAAGTAATCCCGCCCTGCCTGTCCTCCCGCAGGCGCTGTTTAGCATGTTCAGTGATGACAACTTTAAGCTGCACCACCTTCGCTACACCAGCCTTGACTTACCGCCCAAGATTGGTTCTTCTCCCTGGATAAGAAGGGCGTACAAGGCGTCTTGAAAGGCGGTAAGATAGGAGTTTTCCGCATCTTCACGTCGGTAGATGTTCTCTAGTTCCGCCCGAAGACTTTGAAACTCTTGGCTGACACAAATGCGGGCAATCCTGGCCAGCATAGCCTTGAGCTCTGCCTCAGGCAGTTGGTAGCGGCTATCCTCCATCCTCATCGCTCCTTCTAGTCGCCTCCGGCTAGATTCTATCACAAACCCCAGTGGTTGTAAACAAAGCGCCATCACTTTCGGCTGAACTAGACTTTTCTAGGATCTCCTCGGCACGCTTGATATCGTTCTGCACCTGCTGTCTTAGTTCCAATGTTGAAGAAAAACATTGCTCCGCTCGCAGGAAATCTATAAACTCCACCCGCAAGCGTTCGCCGTATATGTTCTCATGAAAATTAAGAAAATGAACTTCTAAGCGGGCTGGCCCGTCACCACCAAAGGTAGGCACACGGCCCAAGTTGGCCACAGCAGGCCAAGAACGGTGCGCATAACAGACACGCACTGCATAAACACCCAGCTTAGGTAGTGCTAGCCCGGCCCTTAGCTCTATGTTGGCAGTGGGAAAGCCCAAGGTTCGGCCACGTTTAGCCCCGGGTACCACCCGGCCAGTGACCGCCGGTGGCCGACCTAAGAGCAAGGTTGCCTGTTTTAGTTCACCCTGTGCCAGGAGTTCCCTGATAAGACTGCTCGAGACAACCTGTCCTTCCACCTCTACAGGAGAAATCACCGTCACCGAAAGACCTAGTTTAGGGCCTAAATCCGCCAGTAAAGCTGCGTTTCCCTCGCCGCTATGGCCAAAGGTATAACTGTAACCCACAGTAACATGCTTTGCTCTTAGTGTGCCGACGAGTGTTTGGTTAAGAAAGTCCCGTGCTGGTAGTGCAGCAAAAGTATGTGTGAAATGCACTACCAGCAGTTCATCCACACCCAGTACTTTGATCAACCTTGCCTTTTCACTAAAGGTAGTAATAAGCTGCGGTGCTACCTCAGGCCTGATTACAGTCAGTGGATGCGGCTCAAAGGTGAGCACAACGCTGGGTAGGCCTCGCCTCCGAGCCTCCCTTATACAAGAGGTGATAATCTTTTGGTGGCCACGATGCACCCCATCAAAAAACCCTAAAGCAACACTTCCCACAGGCTCTTTCTGCGACCATTTCTCAAGCCCACGCACAATCTTCACGCCCGTCCCACACTCCTCAATTAAAGACAACCTCGGGTTGCGCCAGCCTTACACTGTACTTTCGCTCGACACAGCGTGCCACACCTAGAAATACACCTTGATGTTCTTCAACTATACACAGGCTGCCAGGCACCAAATGCTGCCCCTCTACATCTGAAAGTGACACTGCCTGTCCATTCGAGAACTGCTTGGCAGCTAGCGGCTCAAGCCTAATAATAGGTAATTGTTCTAACGCCTTTTGGGGTGATATAAGCCAAGCCCAGTTTTCATCCTGCACAGCCGCTGCCAGTTCCTCTAGCGTTATGCTAGCTTCGACTCGAAATGGCCCACTAGCTGTCCGTAACAAGAAGGAGAGGTAGGCACCGCAACCTAGCTCGGTACCAATATCATCCGCTAACACACGAACATATGTTCCTGCGGAGCACTCAACCTCGATCAAGGCTTTGGGGTAGTGATTATCGCCCTGAAACCCAAGCAGGTCGAGGCGCTTCACCTCCACCCAGCGCGGCTTGCGCTCTACCTCGAGACCCTCCCGCGCTAGTTCATACAGGCGCTTACCTTGGTGGTGGACTGCAGAGACCATTGGTGGGATCTGACTAATACATCCGCAAAAACTGGCTAGAGTGTTTTCCAGTTCCTGGCGCCCCACCGGTCGCGGCACATCTCGCACAACCCGCCCAGCAGCATCCATGGTGGTGGTGCTGCGCCCAAAGGTGATTTCGGCCCTGTACACCTTATCGTTCCGCAGATATCTTATTAAGCGCGTTGCCCTACCCACGGCCACAACCAATACCCCGCTCGCCAACGGATCTAGGGTACCGCTATGCCCAACGCGCTTGAGCCCTAGCAAGCGACGTACATAAACCACCACGTCATGTGAAGTAAGGCCAGGCGGCTTGAGAATGTTAATGAAACCATCAGGCATTTCCCTTGGCCTCCTGAAGCATCTTACGGGCAACCGTAAGAACAGCCTCCTCGACCGTCGTCAATGAGCCCGGCACAGTACAGCCTGCTGCCCGAGCGTGTCCACCACCACCAAACTGAACCGCTAGCCTGCTTACATCTACTTGCCGCGAACGTAAGCTTACCCGCACCGTACCATCCTCGTCTTCCTTAAATAGGAAAGCAAATTCTACGCCCGCTACCATGCGGGGATAGTTGATGAGGCCACTGGTATCGTCGGTGCCGCAAGTAGTCAGAACTGATCTCGGCAAGCTTATCCACGCCAGCAAACCATCCTCGCTAACCTGCAGCCGTTGCAGCGCACCCGCCAGCAAGCGGAGCTCAGTCAATGGCTTCTGATCGTATACGTAGTCGGTTATCAGCGCTGGCTTAACACCCAAATTCAATAGGGCCATGGCTACCTCGTGTGACCGGGCCGTGGTGTTCTCGTAACGAAAGCCACCTGTATCCGTATGGATACCTGTATAAAGACAGATGCCCACATCCAGAGTAAGGGGGAGACCCAACTCCTGAATGAGGAAAAAGGCCAGCTCAGCAGTAGCAGCAGCACTGTCATCCACAATATTCCAGCGCCCGAAATTGGTATTGGTGGGATGGTGGTCAACATTTATGAAGTGTGGTTGGTCTTGAAGCATTGCCCCTACCTCTCCCGTCCGTCCCAAATCGGCACAATCCAAGGCAATTGCTACCGTGCCTCTGGCCATTGTTTCCAGTTCTTTTTTCACCCTGGCCGCACCAGGCAAGAAGGTGTAATTACGTGGTACACCGTCAGGGCTAATAAACTTAACCTTCTTACCCGCCGCTTCCAAAGAGAGGCCAAATCCTAAGAGAGAACCGATAGCATCACCATCTGGATCCAAGTGGCATACCAACACAAACTCAGTGCCCTCAAGGATGACTCTCCTGATCATCTCCCTCTCGCTTTGTGTCATCCCGTCCGGCTCCTTCCTCTTTCTGTATCTGGCCAATTAGGTTCGCCAACTTAACGCCGTAGGCAATGGAATCATCTAAACGGAATTCCAGCTCGGGCGTATAGCGCAACCGGATACGACGCCCAAGTTCAGAACGGACAAAGCCCGTGGCTCGCCGCAAGCCCTCTAGGCTGGCCCGTTTTTCTTCCTCGCTCCCCAAGATGCTCACATAGGCTGTAGCGTGACGCAGATCGCCGCTTATTTCCACAGCAGTAACCGAGACAAAACCGATACGCGGGTCTTTTAACTCACGCTGAATAAGATCGCTGATCTCCTGGCGAAAGGCCTCTTGCAGCTTCGCTTCCCGCAGTTTGCCCATCATAGTCACCTCCGAAAGCCTGGGTAACCAGAGGTAAGGCAAGATCAGCGCCCTACCTTACCGGCACCTCTTCCATCTTGAAGGCTTCGATGACATCCCCCTCTTTGATGTCCTGATAGTTCTCAAGGCCCATTCCACACTCGTACCCGCTTGCCACCTCGCGCACGTCGTCCTTGAAGCGACGGAGGGATGAAAGCCTACCCTCGTACACCACCACACCATCCCTAACCAAACGTACCTCTGCATCGCGGGTAAATTTTCCTTCGGTGACATAGCAGCCAGCCACTGTTCCTGCCCTGGGAACATGAAACAGCGCCCGCACCTCGGCCCTCCCTAGAGAGACCTCTCGGAATTTGGGGGCAAAAAGTCCCTTCATAGCGGCCTTGATATCATCGATAGCATCATAAATTATGCGATAGAGACGAAGGTCAATTTTCTCATCCTCTGCCGCTTTAGCCGCTTTGCCTTCAGGCCTGACATTGAAACCAATGATAATAGCACCCGAGGCTGCTGCTAACATAACGTCCGACTCGGTAATGGCCCCTACACCGCCGTGAATAACGTTAATCTTGACTTCCGGGGTTGACAGCTTCTCCAAGGACTGGCGCACTGCTTCCACTGAACCTTGGACATCAGCCTTAACCACCAGATTGAGTTCCTTAACATCACCCTCTTGGATACGCTGATATAACTCGTTCAAAGTAAGGCGGTGGCTAACCCTTAGCTCCTGCTCACGTAAACGGTCCTTCTCTTTGTCTGCTGTCGCCCGAGCGATCTTCTCGTCAGGGAGCACCCGTAGAATGTCACCTGCTTGAGGCACCTCGGAAAAGCCCAGGATTGACACGGGCTGCGAAGGTCCGGCTGTAGACACCCGCTTACCCTTGTCATCAATCATGGCACGCACCTTGCCAGCAGCTGTCCCGGCTACTATGGCATCACCTTTACGCTAAGTGCCCTTTTGCACCAACACCGTTGCCACGGGTCCACGGCCACGATCCAGTTCGGCCTCGATAATGATGCCTCGGGCGGGCCGGTTGGGGTTGGCCTTCAGTTCACGCATGTCGGCAACCAAGAGTATCATTTCTAGAAGGTCGTCTATTCCCTGCCGTTTCACCGCCGACACTGGCAGGCAGATGGTGTCTCCGCCCCACTCCTCTGCAACCAATCCATACTCTGTGAGTTGCTGCTTGATCACGTCCGGTCTGGCCGTTGGCTTATCCATTTTGTTGATGGCCACAATGATAGGCACCCCTGCCGCCTTAGCGTGGTTGATGGCCTCCACCGTCTGTGGCATGACACCATCGTCTGCCGCCACCACCAGTACAACAATATCTGTGGCCTGCGCACCACGGGCTCGCATCGCCGTAAAGGCCTCGTGTCCCGGCGTATCAATAAAGACAACCTTTCTCTTGTTGTACTCAATTACAGAGGCGCCAATGTGCTGGGTGATACCGCCAGCCTCTTGCCTTGTGACGTTGCTGTGGCGAATGGCATCCAAGAGGGAAGTCTTACCATGGTCAACGTGACCCATTACCGTAACCACCGGC
>JAAYHG010000183.1 GCA_012735455.1 Bacillota bacterium | reverse complement strand
CTCTTAGTCCTGGTGATAGGTCTTGTTATTTACTTTTCCCCCGGCTTCTTTACTTCCCCCCCATACGACCTCACCGCGCCGGGTTTGGTGATAGAGGGACAAGACCTTGGATTCGGACTCGTTCACCTTGAAGACGGAGAAATCCTCTTGCCGGTAAGTGTCCTGCAGGAACACATCGACCCTACCTTGTTTTGGGATGCTGCAGAACAGATCCTCACCGTAACCACCGCTGACCAGGTGGTCCGGTTGGCCAGCGATGAGCTGACAGCCTTTATTAATGCAGAACCGGTAAGCCTTGAAGTACCAATACGAATAGTGGGCGATTTGCCCTACGCCCCTCTTTCCTTTCTGGCGCGTCTCTACGGGCTCGATTGGACCTTTGACCAGACCGCTGCGGTGGTGGCAGTTCTGGACAAAGATCTGGCTCACCGGGAAAGCCTCCTGGAGCGGAGTACAAGCCTGCGCGCCGGACCTTCCCTGCGCCAAGTACGCTTCACCAGCCTTAAACAAGGTGAAAGGGTGATCATCTACGGTGAGGAAGGAGGCTGGCTCAAGGTACAGAGCACCGGCGGCCTTGTGGGCTACATACCCCGCTCAGCTACCGGCCCAATCTCCACCGTCCTTCCAGATCAGACTGTCCCGAAATCATACCCCCGCTGGCAACCGAAACAAGGCGCAATTAACCTCACATGGGAATACGTACATTCCCGTACACCGTCCTTTGCCGAAATCGGCCCGCTACCGGGAGTCAATGTAATTGCACCCACCTGGTTTAACCTATCCTCCCCGGAAGGGGACTTAGCTAGCCGGGCTGATGCCGCCTTCGTCAAGGCAGCTCATGCAGAAGGTATCGCCGTCTGGGCTTTAGTGACTAATGATTTTGACCCAGACCTTACACGGGCCGTTCTCAGCTCCAGCAACAAGCGGGAGAAGGTGATTCGTCAACTCCTCACCTATGCTCATCTCTTAGAGTTAGATGGCCTCAATATCGACTTCGAAAACGTGTATTTGGCGGACAGCCATCTCCTGGTCCAATTCCTCCGTGAGCTTACCCCACTGGCCCATGCCGAAGGGCTAACTGTATCTGTAGACATAACAGTCCCATCCACCAGTCCAAACTGGTCGCTGGTATATGACCGTCCTGCCATTGCTGAAATAGTAGACTATGTTGCCCTCATGGCCTACGACGAACACTGGGCTGCTAGTCCTGTCGCCGGTTCTGTGGCCTCACTCCCTTGGACTGAAGCAGGCATTCTGGCAACCCTCGAGAGTGTTCCGGCTAAGAAGCTTCTTCTTGGCCTGCCTTTTTACACCCGACTGTGGGAAGAACACACCCTTCCCGGGGGAGGAGCTAAAGTAACATCTACCGCCTATTCAATGTCACGTGCCCGGGTTTTTCTCGAACAAAACTCCCTGGAGCCCACTTTCGATCCTAGCAGCGGTCAAAACTACGTAAGCCTTTCACTACCTGGTATCACACTCAGACTCTGGTTAGAAGACCATGCCTCCCTGCAAGCCCGACTTGGTCTAGTGAAAAAATACCAGCTTGCCGGAGTGGCAAGCTGGCAAAGGGGTTACGCTGAACCGTGGGTGTGGGAGTTACTGGCCGAAAACCTGGGAACACGACAGTAAGAACCACTAGTTGCTAGGCGGCAATGCCAACCTCTCCGGGACCACCTGAGTACCCGCCCACCTGTCACCCAGGCGGCGTCCAGAGGCATCGACCACTACCAGAACGATTTCAATAACAGTTAAGATCGGGGCAACAAGTGGTCCGATCACCCAGCCGAGAATTGGGACGATACCGATCAAGCTGCCAATGGCCAACGGCAGATTACGCTTGGCTGAAGTAGCTAGATCTATCTCACCACCGTCATTGCGCTCTACTGTGAGCCGGAGCAATTTCTTGCCAATGGTCCGGCTCTTGTATTCCGGATTCCGGGTTAGTTCATACACAATCCCGTCCTTGGTCAGGGTGTATACCCCACCAGCAATAAATCCAACCAGAGGAACCAGCATTAGCACTCCGGCAATAAGGCCGTCAATGAGAGCGGCAAGAAACCGGGAAACCAGGTCTGCTTTGGGCACTATCTTTTCCTCCCCCCTTCACACTCTCTTTCACTCTACCATAGACGGGGTTCGGCCCACAAGACTGGTTTCCCTGAAGTCTACTCCCATCGCATTACTTGCGTACCCTGAGTAAGCGCTGACGCACAGCTTCCGGGACCAGGTCGGCAACCTTAGCCTTGGCCAGGCACATGTAGGTATCCGAGGCTCCGTAGTAAACCAGGATTTCGTCCTCATCCTCCAGCACCTCTTTATCCGTATCAGGCACCGCACCACAGGTAAAGACCACATTGGGCACCCAAGAACGACCACGCTCTCCTATCTCATGCTCCGTCTCCGGGGAGAGGATAGGATTGGGCGAACGGTAGAGCAGTCGGCCAGGGTCTTTAAGATCCACCAGGATCACTCCAAGCCGATAGGCCATGGTGTTGCTAACTCCATGGTAGATAAGCAGCCAACCGTACTTGGTCTTAATGGGTTGGGAGCCGGAACCAATCTTAAGGGAGTCCCACATGAGCCCGGAACGAGGGCCAATAATGATCTTGTGGTTCTGCTTGGGCCACGGAAACTTCAGGCTGTCGGAATAAGATACCCAGATGCTCGGCTCCACCCGGTGGTACATAACCCACTTGTTCTTGATCTTTTCCGGAAAGAGTATGGCATCTTTATCCCAAAGGCCCGGGAAAGCCAGCCCCATGCGCTCCCAGCGGTCAAAGCGCTGCGCCAGAAAGTCCTCTATCCCGATCACAGCCCCGGCTACCTGGGCCCCCACCCCATCGTAGGCTGTGTAGACCATATAGAGTCGGTCGTCGATGACCACCACCCGGGGGTCTTCGCAGCCGCGGCTCTCCTCTGGTGTGGCCGGACTAAAGACAGGGTCCGGTAGCCTTGCCACCAGCTGGTCACCGTCGAAGATGGCCAGGCCAATACGCGACACCTCGTCATCACCAAAGGCTCGATACAAAAGGTGTACCTTTCCCTTCAAGCGCACAGTAGCCGCATTGAGCACATAGCGGCTTTCCCAGGGATGCTCAGGAACAGGCTCCAGAAGAGGGTTGTGTTCGCTCCGCACCAGCTGTCCGGCTGGCGGCGCATTGCCCACGTCTTGCACTACGACAACTTCCTCCGCCGGGCGCACTCCCAGGAGCGAATCCACTAAATCAGTGGTTTCGTGGCCTTCACCTATGCGCTTAATCACTTCCATCATGATGTCCTGCGCCCGGTAACCCATTTCCTTATAGATCTCTTCTAGGAGGTCATGGTGGAACCAGTTGCGCTCTACATGTAACGAGAGGGGCGTGGGCACACCCTTCCCGCCCCGGAAACTGTAACTGGCCCAGGTCCAAGCAGAGCAGGGGATAAAGGTGCCATCGTCCAGGGTCAGGCTGAGCCCGTAGCCGGCGACCAGCAAGCGCAACAGGCGCGCTACTTCCTCCCGGCCGGTACGAGACAGGTCGTCTGCCATGACACTCAGACGCCCGGTAAGATCACGGTGGTGCCAGTTTTGGAACATGTTGGCGGCCGAAAAGATTTTGGGCGCGCGTTGCTTAATCACGGAGTTGACCAGCTTATTGCCGAACTCTTTGCGCTCACGGGCATAGATCTGCCAGACTAAAGAATAGTGCTCGGCCTCCACTATGCTCTTGGCTATGTGGGTAAAGTAGCGCAGCTTGGGATAGGATCCACCCAATCCCTTGGGAATGTTGCTGACCACTATGCGTGCTGCTAGGCGATCGTAATGTGTAATATCCCGCAGCTCACCCACACCAGGAAAGGTTTCCGGCGTAAAGACCAAAGGGCGCAGCTCTACTTCTTCCAGGTTATCGGGGCGAAGGTTGTCCTCTAGCCACCAGTGAATGCGATCGATGTATTCACGTTCTTCACTGATACAAGCCAAGGCCAGGGCATCCCTGACATCCAGGTGGGAAAGAAGCTCTGATGTGCTGGAGTAGCCCAGGCCAATCAAGAGGCCAGCCGGTGGGAACTCCGTAAGAAGGCGCTCCAAGATCTCCGCCTTTACCGTAACTACGTTCTGATGGGGCAGTAGAGTAAAAATCCTCTCTGCTACATCACGTATTCCCTTCGGCGAAAAAAGGTCGCCAGGCAGTAGACCACCCACGGCTTGTTCCAGCTCGGACATGAACTCCTCCATGCCTGTGCCAATCTCCGCCGGAGTGAGCTTTTTTTCCAGTCCTAGTTCCTCATGCACAAACCTATGAAAAGCGTCGCTATACTTCCCATGTAAACGCCGAAAGATATGACCGGTCCGAACCGGATTTCCACCCAAGCCCTTTATTTCTTTGGGCAGAGCCAAAGGAACACCGGGAATAAATTCCAGGTAGTCCAGGGGAGTGATCACCGGCCGTACCTCAGCTGCGCGTTCTACCCAGGTTTTCAAGAAACCACTCTTGAAGCGGCGGAATTCCTTAACCTGGTTTTTTCTTAGTCGTCGCACCTGTTCATAAGTAAGTTCTTCCAGATCCAGGTTTTTGACCTCACCTACCTGGGTGCGAAAACTGTTTATGCTTATGATGAAGCTGGCAACCCGGCAGTCATAGGCTGCACGCAACCCCTCCAGGATATCATCTGGTTTTAAGCCTTGATCGAAGGCATACGCTTGAAGCAGATAGTAGACCACGTGGGTCCAAAGCTCTTCGTTGAGGCAAAACCCTTCCCCCTGGCTGGCGTTGTCGCTCAAAGCTTCAAGGGCCTGATACTCAGCCGCTGGTAAAACCCGAGCAAAGAGAGACCTAAACTGATCAAAGCCATTTTGAAAGGAGGCCACCAACTCCTCTACGTGACAATTCATCTCAAATGGACGGTCACGTGCCTCTAGGCCATAAATATCAGGACACTTGAGGATCAGTTCGGACTTAAGCCAGTAATCCTCATTGCTCTTGGCACAATCAAAGAGAGCACGGGCCACCTCCTTGAAGACGTGCGTCCTCTTTGCCAGGGTAGGAGGACTGAACTTAGTTCCCAGGCTGACCTCGCAGATTCTCTTGCCCCATACCACTGCTTGAGCAAGCAGCCATGGGTTCACTCCGAATCCGCCGGCAGCACCGTACCACCAATCGATACCTGTACAGTATTCTTCTACCAGACTGCGTGAGATGCCATAAAGACCACTGAGAGGATCGCTTGCCCGCAGGCCAAAGAGCGCCTCCAAAAGCGGCCCCGCGAAAAGGGCCCCGGTAGGATCCTCAAAGTAGTGGCGCCGAAAACTGGAGATAACCAAGTCGTAGTCTTTGAGCAGAGGGAAAAGAAGCCTTTCTATCCAACTGGCCTTGAAACCAAAGCTATCCTGCTGTTTAAGATCCGCTTCTAGTAGTAGCGCATCCGCAGCCAAGGCCCGTGCTATCTCGAGTATGGCGCGGATGCTGAACCCGCGGCCATTGGCGCCTTCTGGTAGTAAAAAGGCGTGACAAGGCACCTCCAGTTCTAGGCCTTCCACAGCCGCCAGCGCCTCATGCCCCGCTGGATCACCTGCACATACTAAGAGCGGCTTCACATTGAGAAAAGGTTTTAAACCCTGAACTGCAGTTGCTAAAACCTGAGGCAGTGTATCCTTCTCATTGTAAAAGGGGATCCCTACCACCACATCATTGCTGCCTAGGTCTTCAATCCTCTTCAGAGCTCCATCGAGCACCTGCTGGAATAGCGCTTCGCGCCTTCTCAACTCTTGAATATCCATATCTGCCCCTCCAAAAGCCGGAAGTATTACCTAGGATACCCCGTTTACTAAGGAAGCAAGCAAGAAAGTCCCGGTTTCCCGGGACTAGAGTCAAGAATCCTCGTGGGAGTTGTCCTTTTTTTCTTGTTCGGTAACAAACCGCAGTAAGTTGTTGCGGGCATTTTTCATATGCTTGGCTATAAGACGCGCTGCTTCCTCACTGTCACCTGCCTCTACCGCTTCCAGAATAGACTTGTGCTCCCGCACCGAGTCATGAATCCGACCGGGCACACTAAGGGAACGCAGTCGCGCCTGTTCTACATAATCCAACATGCTGCCAAGGGCATAGCGTAGGGATTTGCTCTTGCTGGCCTCCAGGAGAAGGCGATGAAACTCTGTGTCCAACACGGTGATCTGGTGGACATCATCCTTGGCCACGTAAAACTCCTGCAGCTCAAGCACCTCGTGCAGCTTCTTCAACTCCTCGGGGGTAACGCGAGCAGCGGCCCACCTTGCTACCAATCCCTCCAGGTGCTCCCTAATAACAAAAATATCCTCCACGTCCTGAGTAGTGATTCCTTCTACCACCACGCCACGATTGGGAAGGTAACGAACCAAGCCCTCTATCTCTAGCTGCCTAATAGCCTCTCGAATGGGGGTACGACTCACACCGTACTGAGAGGCCAGCTTAAGCTCCACTAAGCTTTCCCCTCGGCTGAAACGACCTCTTAATATATCATCCCGGAGCTGGACAAAGATGCTGTCTCTTAGGACCTCTCTTCCTGCCCTGCGTGCTTCACCTCTGCGTGGCAACTCAAACCCTCCCTCCAACATTGCCTCTAGCCCCAAGCTGAGCCTACCACAGCACATAAATGTATACCAAAGTTATTGTATTCAATATTGCCTTATACCGCAAGGCAAAAAGAAGCACCCGCAATTGGGGTGCAAAGCCGTATAGGAAGCCAGCCATTGACAAATTCATGTAGTTCCGCCCCGTAAGTACTGTAGGAGCGGTGCCTAGTCCTCCAGGGGGCGACTTGATAGGTAGTTGTCCACAAACATACCCCCGAGTGCAACCAGAGCCGTTTCTACTGGAGGTTGAGGCATTTCAAGCAGCTGCAATTCCCTGCTTACCAAACCCCAGAAGGCCGTACTTACACTCACCCCTGGCACCTCCCTGGTTGTCGGCTACAGGCAGGATGCCTGTATTCGTGTATTATTGTATACATCCTCGGGCAAAAAGTCAACACCTGGCAAAAAGAAGCAATTTTCCTTGTTGGCAGTCGTTAAGGCTGCTATGCCCTTAATGATACCCGGCTGCAAATCGTTCCAGGGCCTGAAGAGCGGCATGCACGTCCACTTCTGTATTAAAATAGCCAAAAGAAAAGCGCAGCGTGCCCTCCGGGAAGGTGCCTATGGTCCGGTGGGCCAACGGTGAACAGTGTAGGCCAGAGCGCACCATAATCCCATACTCTGCGTCTAGACGATAGGCCACCTCGCCCAAGTCTAGCCCTGGCAAAGTCACCGACACCGTGGGCACCCGCTCTCTGTCCTCATCCGGACCATAAAACCTAAGACCCGAAATCTCTCTAAGACCTGCGATAAAAAGCCGCGTCAAATTGCTTTCGTGGACTCGGATTCTTGCCAGTCCTTGTTCCAGAACAAACTCTACGCCGGCGCCCTGTCCCGCAATTCCCACTGTATTTAG
>JAAYHG010000016.1 GCA_012735455.1 Bacillota bacterium | reverse complement strand
GGTCAAGGACGATAAGGAACAAGATGCCAGCTGGCTCGAGGAACTGGCTGTGCGTGAGGCAATGAACAAACTGAGTTCTCGGGAGCGTCACATCCTCAATCTGCGTTTTTTTCACGGAAAGACCCAGATGGAAGTGGCCGATGAGATCGGAATTTCCCAGGCACAGGTTTCGCGTTTAGAGAAAGCTGCCTTGCAACGGTTGCGCCGTTATATATAGGAGGTGCTACTCGTGCGCCAAGTACTGCTTTTGGCTCTGGTTGTTGTCACCTTGGCTGTTAGTCTTTACCCCAAGGGCTACGGTCGTGCCGTCCAGGCCTATAATACCTCTAACCTCTATGATTATAGGGCGGTGGCTAGTCCGCACTTGGAACCCAAAGTTTGAGGTTTAGGAATGGTACCCTGTGCATATATATGTTGTGCGGGGGAGGTGAGGGCCATGCTCGTTCGCGGTTCAGAACTTCGGACCCGTGAAGTGGTAAACATCAGTGATGGCCGTAAGCTTGGCAATGTGGTGGATGTGGACATCGATTTGGAGGCTGGAAGGATCCGGGCTTTGATAGTCCCTGGCACCAGCAAAGTCCTTGGTTTCTTCGGTCGAAATGAGGATTTGGTGATAAGTTGGGAGAAGATAAAGCGCATTGGGCACGACGTGATTCTCGTCGAGCACCGCCCCTTTACCTCCCCCCATATTGGTTAGACCGGCCCGGCTTATCCGGGCCGTTCCTCTTTCTAGCAGCAGGAGTTCCTCTTTCCCGGAAAGAATCTTGCCGGGGAAAGCAATGAAAGGAAGACGCTGATCATGACGAATTTTACCCGCCGGGAAGAGGGAGAACTTGTATACTATGCGGCTGATGGGCTGGAGAGCACAGGTTTGGTACGTCATGGCTTTAGCACCAGACACGGCGGTGTGTCCAGGGATGCCTTAGCTAGCCTTAACCTGGGCTTTAAGAACGATGAGGTCTCTTCAGTGCTGGAGAACAGACGCCGCTTTCTTACTGCCTTGGGTCTTGACCCGGCTCGCTTGGTAACAGGGCAACAGGTGCACGGTACTGTTGTGGCCGAGGTTACGGCGCGAGACGTCGGCCGCGGTGCCCTACGCTGGGAGGACGGCTTTCCGGCTACCGATGCCCTAGTTACGTCACTTTCCGGTGTGCCCATCGCCGTTGCCACGGCCGACTGCGTGCCTATTTTGTACTTAGATCCGGTAAAGAAAGCCATTGGAGCGGCCCATGCTGGCTGGCGGGGCAGCGTGCGGGGCATAGCTCAGGCAGTTGTGACAAAACTCAGGGAATGCTATGGCAGCAACCCTGAGGACATATTGGCGGCCATTGGCCCCTCCATCGGGCCCTGTTGCTATGAGGTGGATGAACGGGTTATGATACCTCTGCAAGACAATTTCCCTTTTTGGCGCAGGGTTGTGGAGCCCAGAGGTGACGGTCACTGGTTTCTTAATCTCTGGGAGCTGAATCGACAGGTCTTGGTCGCGGCTGGAGTTTTGGAACGTAATATTGCTGTGGGTGAACTTTGTACTTCATGTCAGGTCTTAGACTTTTTTTCCTACCGGGCGGAAAAAGGGTTTACTGGCAGTCTAGCGGCTGTGATTGCTCTAAAGGAAGATAACAAAAAGCAGCTGTGAGCCAATTCTGGCAGGAGTGTTATGGTAATATGTGGAAATTAGGAGGGCAGTCTCTAAGAGAGGGTGTCCTATATGCGGGCAGCAGAACGCAGGAGAAGCCGTCCACCCCTGCTGGTGATGGCGTTTCTTATGGTTTTTGGTGTAGTTTCAGCAGTAAACACGATTCACCTCTTGGGTCGTGCTGTGCTGGATCGGGCAGTTCGGCGAGCCACGGTGGTGGAGGGGAGCCTTAGCTTGTCCTTTAGAGGCGAGGCAATGGTCCTTAGACGAGAAACGGTGCTGGTAGCACCGGCCAGTGGGGTTTGGCAATCCGCTGTCCAACCGGGGCAGCGCGTACGTGTGGGTGACAAGATTGGTGAAGTGCTGAACCCAGATCTCTTGGGCCGGGCACAGTCAATGGAAGCGGAGGCGAAGATGGAACGGGCTCGCTGGGAGAGCGAGCTTCTGGCGCGGCTCAGTCGCGAGGAAGCAGAGCTTGAGAATGTGAATGCTGAGATCAGCTCTACGCTGAGAGAGCTCCGTTCTGGACTACAGGATCCGGTAGACCCAAGCCGTTCGGGACGCCTCGAAGCTGGGCTGAAGAGACTACTGGAGCGCCGCGATGCCCTGCTGATAGAACAAGCGGGGCTGCATGAAGAAAAAGAAAGTGGCGGTTCCTGGCGCGCCAAGGGTGCTGAGGCCCAAGAACTCTTCCAAGTGGCGGCCACCCCTGTTACAGCACCCGTGGCCGGGGTCATTTTCTTTACTCTGGATGGCTGGGAGGAAGCCTTTGATCCTCTTCAGTTTCAAGCCGCTTTAGCCTTGGCGGGCCCAACGGGTGCCGTTCTTTCTACACCGGTGGCAAATGGCGAGAGCATAGCGGTGGGCCAACTTCTGGCAAAACTGGTCCAGGATGACCGGACCTTCTTTAAACTCAACATTCAGGACAGAGAGGCTGCTCTGCTAAAGCCCGGGGAAAAAGTTGAGGTACTGCTGGTGGAGAAAGGGGCTTATGTTCCTGCCCGCGTGGTTGCCAGCAGGCAGGATGCGGCGAACAGCACTGTGCTGCTGGAGCTGTTGAGCTCACCACCATTCCTAGCTGAGCGTCGCACGTTGGATGTGGAGGTTACTGTTAAGCGACTTTACGGGCTTTTGGTGCCGGAGAAGGCGCTAGTGACGGAAGGGGCGCATCAAGGGGTTTATCTAAGGGATGGAGACAGTTGGCGTTTCCAGATGGTAGAGGTCCTTGCCCTTCGTGATGGCAACGCCCTGGTAACAGGGCTAAGATCGGGCGATGAGATAGCTGTGGGTTGGCAACCATAGACATTTCTTGCAGTCAAGAGAGTTTTTTCTCGAGTTTTGCAGGGAATAACTGGATAGTGTCGAATACATTTGGCGAGGTCTGCCTGAACGTGCAGAAGGAGGCGGAACGAGTGGGACATGTAGCAGACAACGTGGCAGCGGTTCGGGAGCGGATCGCGGAGGCAGCTGCCCGTTCGGGCCGTCGACCAGAGGATATCCGCTTGATAGCTGTGACAAAAAGCATAAGCCCGGAGGTGATTCAGGAGGCCTTGGCGGCAGGTGTCAGGGATTTGGGCGAGAATAGGGTCCAGGAGGCTGTTCCCAAGGTAGAGGTTCTCCCCTCAGATTGTACCTGGCACCTTATTGGTCATTTACAGACCAATAAAGCAAAGGTTGCCGCAGAGACATTTTGCCTTATTCACTCACTAGACAGCCTGCGCTTGGCTCAGGTGCTGGAGCGTCGCGCGGCACAAGTT
>JAAYHG010000182.1 GCA_012735455.1 Bacillota bacterium | reverse complement strand
GGAGACAGGGTTACCGCCTGTGGTGAAGAGGTGGGCTGGTGCCTCCCAGGCCCGCATGATTTCTTTCTTAGCTACAATGGCCGAAAGCGGCATGCCCGAAGCGATGGCTTTACCAAGGATCAGGATGTCCGGCTCCACGCCGAAGTGTTCAATTCCAAACCAGCGTCCCGTGCGACCAAAGCCCTGCTGCACCTCTTCCGAGATAAAGAGGATACCTTTTTCACGACAGAGTTTGGCCAGGGATTGGACATATTCCACTGGCGGTACAATAATGCCAGCGTCTCCCTGGATTGGTTCCATGATAATTGCCGCTACCTCTTCAGCTGGAAGGTAGTTTTCAAAGAGGAAGTGCAGGTAGTTCAGACAGTGATCACCGCATGTGTCTTTCTTATGTCCGCCCATTGGGCAGCGATAGCAGTCCGGGAAGGGTATGTGTTCTATCTCCGGTAAGAAAGGCCCGATCTTACGCCGCATGTTCAGGCTTACCGCCGAGAGGGTGATGGCCCCGTAGGTGGATCCATGGTAGGAGCGGATAAAGGAGATCACCTTGGGCCGTCCTGTGTAAGCCCGGGCCAGTTTAATAGCACCATCATTAGCGTCTGAGCCGGTTAAGCCAAAGGCTACTTGTTTGGGGAAATCGCCTGGCGTGATCCTTATCAGTTCCTGGGCCAAACGTACCAGCGGCTCGTGGTACATGTAGGCAGGGGTATAGTGGATAAACTCGGCCGCTTGTTTTTGTATAGCGGCTACCACCTTAGGATGAGCATGCCCGGTATTGAGGGCCGCCGCACTGGCCAAGAAGTCCAGGTATTCGTTTCCATCCATGTCCACCACAGTAGAACCGTGCCCGCTCTTAACCGCCAGGGGGTAGTAAGGCATTCTTGACGCTGGAGATAAGACTTCCTTGTCCTCAGCCACCACCGCCAGGTTTTTCTCCAGTTTGCGCACAGGCAGCACTTCCTTTCTATTTTTTGATGGAAGCTTCCCAATAGAAGCACGTTAATTAAGTTTATTTCGCTGTGTGGATAGTATTTCCTGCCCCGCAAATTCATAGACCTGGGCAACGAAGCCGGACCCAACCCCCTTGCAGAAAGCACGTCTCCTTAGTATAATAAAACATGCACACCCCGTGTGCATGATCAAGTGTGCCGATGTAGCTCAGTGGTAGAGCAGCGCATTCGTAATGCGCCGGTCGGGGGTTCAAATCCCTTCATCGGCTCCAATAAGAATCCAAGCGCCTCAAGGGTTTGAGGCGCTTTTGTTTTTGCTCTGCCCTGCAGTGCGCGGGGGAGTTTCCTTCCTCATAGTCTTTGGCCTGAACGAAGGTCTGCCGTCACTTGTCATTGCCAGCATAGTGGTGGTTGTAAGCCTGCTCACCAAGCCATCACCTGCAGATGAGAGGAATGCATTCGTCAGGTCTGATGTTCTGTCCTTTGAGCAAACGTTTTGGGGAAATTGATCGTTATTTGAAAAGGAAATCTTCAGAACATAAAGGAGGATTCTACTAAAACGTGTCGAAACCTAAGCATATGAACATTAGATCATTGTAAGGACTTTAAGCAGCACAAGATATGGTGGGCTACAATCCTGAGCTCGTGTTTGGGATAGACTGCGTACTGTACTGGCACTGCGGAATTAAAGGGGGTGATAGTAGTGTAAAGAGCAAGTGAGATAAATGTCGGTACGATGCGCATCCAGTCTTGTGAAGGGGGAGCGATAGTGACAACAGCTGTTGATGTACTTTGTCGGGGCTTTCCAGGCAAAGCCGATGTGGGGTTTCTAGGTTGGGCTAGCGTTGCTATTATCCGTACGGAGCAGGTGAATGTCCTCTTTGACACAGGTGCGCAGGGAGCACGTCCCGTTCTCCTCCAGAATATGAGAAAGCTGGGCGTTGATCCCAGCGAGATTGACGTAGTAGTACTCAGTCACCTGCACTTTGACCATACCGGAAACGTGGCTCTGTTCAGGAACGCACGTTTTGTGATCAGCCGTACTGAGTGGTACTATGCGATGGGCAATGACCAGGATGTCTGTGTTGACAAGGGTGCTATGGAACTGCTAGTAGCTGGTAAGGTTGATCTGGTGCCTGATGATGATACCGAAATAGAGCCAGGACTCAAAGTCATCTTGACACCGGGGCACACACCGGGATGCGTATCCTTGGTGGTAGACAAAGAAAGAGAAGCATGGATCTTGACGGGAGACGCGGTGAAAAACCGTGCAGAATTGGCAACTGCCAGCGGACCCATGACTTTGGATCCCGCAGCTACGGCGCGAAGCATCAACAGGGTAAAGAGCATAGCCAGCCGCGTTCTACCCGGACATGATTGCTGGTTGAGACTGACCGATGACGGCATAGTAGCGGAAGAGGGATTAAGTGTAAGGATAAACTTGCCCAAGGGAATGGACGGTGTGTTTGACCTAGTTATTGAACCCGGTTTGTATTGTTCCTAATAAGCGCCCGAGAAACCAGTCCAACTGACTTCTGTACCGATTGAAGATTAAGAGCAATACGGAGGGATAGCTGTGAAGTACTTGTCTTTTGGCGACTACTTCGTTCTCTTTATCGGTCCTCTCATCGGCCCTTTGCTTGCCCTAGTCTGGATGATCCAATCTGCCAGACAAGAACAGAACGCAACTAAAGATTGAGGAAGGGGAGTAGAGGGCAATGACAGGAATACTGGCAGGGTTTTTCCTCTATTTTGCTATTGTCCTGGGCATCGGTTTTGCTGCAATGTACTACCGTCCTATTAAGTCTATCGATGACTTTATTCTGGGTCAGCGTGCATTTGGCAGTGTAGTGAGCGGACTGGCTGCAGGGACTACCCTGGCCAGCGGCTATGCCTTCATCGGCCTGGTAGCTATGGGCTATCAAATGGGATTCTTGGCCCTCTACCAGGCGATTTTCTGCCCCATTTTGGATTTTGTCTGCTGGCGGTTCTTGGGGCCCAAGATGAGACGGTACTCCGAAAAGTACAACGTCATTACTCCGGTAGAGATGCTGGCTCACCTGAGAGGTGACCCCTACAACCTGATTAAGATCATTGGTGGACTCGTTGTTGGTGTCTTCATGTTCGTGTACCTAGGATCAAACTTCATGGCTGGGGGCAAGGCTGCACACGTTCTCAATGTAGACTATAATGTCGCGGTGATCGGTAGTTCAATCCTGGTTATCCTGTACACCATGAGCGGCGGTGCCACGGCGGTTTATTGGACGGACGCACTGCAGGGCGCTCTCATGATACTGCTTTGCATCATTATGCCGGTTACCGCCTTGAACCAGGTTGGTGGGTTCAGCGCTTTCATCCAGAAGCTCTATGAGATCGATCCCATTCTTCCATCCTGGTCGGGCGGCAAAGCCGGATGGCCGCTCTTTGTGGCCCTCTGGATGTGGACCAGTGTTGCCGTAGGGTTCCTGGGTCAGCCCCAGAGCCTGCAAAAGTTCATAACCATAGAGAGCGAGAAACGCCTCCCCGCCGGTGCTTTCATCGCCGTATTCTTCAACATGATGCGTCAGTACTTCCCCCTCATTCTGGGTATGTGTGGACGCATCCTCTTCCCGACCCTTTCCGATCCCGAATACACAACGCCCACTTTCATTAGTCAATACTTCCCCAACCTGGTGGGCGGTTTACTTCTGGCGGCTATTTTCGCCGCCATCATGTCCACCACCGACTCCTTGCTTTTGCAGGGCACTTCGGAACTGGTTCGTAACGTGCTGCAGCACGGCATCCTGAAAAACAAACAGCTGAGCAAACAGTTCTATGAGCGGGCGAGCCGTGTTGTAACCCTTCTGTTGGGAGTAACCGCTCTTATCCTGGCCCTTCTGGGTGTGGATACAGTCTTCTTCCTAGTTCTGCTGGCCTTCGCTGGCCTGGCATCGTCGATTGGTCCTGCCATGTTTGCCGGTTTTTATTGGCGCCGGACCACCAGCTGGGGCATTCTGGCTGGCATTATCACCGGCACCCTGGCCACCTTTATCTGGTACAACGGTTCCAATAAACTCTTTGGCCTGCACGAAGGTCTGCCGTCCTTTATCATTGCCAGCATTGCCGTGGTGGTGGTAAGCCTGCTTACCAAACCATCGGATGTGGAACGGGAGCTGTAAACGCCGGTGTTGGCACTGGCACGAGGGCAAAGAAACAGTCGACTTGTTCTTGTTCTTTAATAGCGTCAGTTACAAAAGTGGCTGCCCCGTCTATAAATGACGGGGCAGCTTTTTGGTGCCAGGATCCTAACAATTGTAGCGTGTTGCGATCCATCGTGCGGGTAGTATTGATGATCATGAAAATAGGCTGGACGAGCTCCAAGACTGGGCAGGTAGCGATACTCATAAACTTCAGGAGTATCTATGGGAAACGTTCTAGAGTGAACAAGAAACCTGCCATGAGGGGCTGTCCCTCTGGCAGGCTTTCTGCTTTGAGCGGCTATTATTGAGGTCCAGGTTCAACCACCTCTATTAGGAGGCGCCCTCCTGGACCTGAGCTATTTCGAGGTTGCAACTCCACCATTTCCGTGCCGCTTTGTACGGCACGGAAATGCGCCGCTGTTTGTTCACCTTCCATGCTCTGTATACGGTCAAGCGCCATACCCTCCAGGTCGGTCTGCAGCGCCTTCTCCTGTGTTCCAATAAAGGTCAGATACTGTCCCACTTCCATCTGCAGGCGTTGGACCGGCAAGAGCAGGTTTCCGGCAGGATCAACTTGATAGGGCACGAGAAAGTTAACCGAGTGCCCATTCGAAGTGAGATTCACGTCGGTCCGTCGTCGTTCCACCAGGACACCGGCGTGTACTTCCAGCCGGCCGCCTGGGACAAAATCCTGCTCCCAATAGCTGGTGACACTTTTTCCGTCATAACCAATCACCCTGTAGTGCAGGTACTCCAGTGTGGGGTTACGAGTCGCAATCAAAGCCAGGTGGGTGTTGCTGCCTGGAAGCTGAATCCTCTGTGCGGGTTCCGGGTTGACACCACTGCCAAAAGTGGTGCTATAAAGGAGACGGTATTTATTTGGGGCCGTTGGACGGTCCTGTTCCCAAATCACTGCCAGGAGCCGGTCTTCCGGCCAAGCCGGGTGTGACAGCCGGAAGAAAGAAAGCTGTTGCTTAGTGCTGTCCTTAAGGTTGAGGGTGTACTGTGACACCGGCTGGTTTAATCCTGCGCCGAGGTCACGAAGCCGTGGTGAGGTCAGCGAGTCTGTCCCTGGCTGTCCCGGGAGACAGAGGAGAAGCAGCGCTGCGGTTGCTGCCAAAAGCGTGCGTGTCCAGACCAGAAAACGCCCTCGGGATGGAACTGCTGTGCCAGCTGTTTCCTGAGTGCGGCGGTGTACCACTTTCTGCAAGGGACCAAAGGTCCAGCCCGCGAAAAACTGATTGGCTTCTTTGCGGGCCTGTTTCAGTTTAGTGTCTAGTTCCTGGTCCCGCATTTTCTTCTACCCCTTGTGTCAGTCTTTTTTTCAACATCTGTCGGGCGCGGCTTAGGTGAACCCGCACGGTACCTTCTTTTATTCCAGTGATCTCGGCAATCTCCCGCGTGGAGTAGTCATGAAAATAGTGCAGTGCCAGTACTACGCGGTACTTCACCGGCAGGTCCATAACTTTTTGCAGCACCTCTCCACCCTCTACCGCCTCCAGGTGTCGCTCCGTTTTGCCGCCAATTCCTTCCAGAGTGTGACTGTCTCCCCAGGGGATCCAGCGCCGGAAGGCCGCGGAGCGGAGGTGATCGCGACAGAGGTTAACGGTGATCCGGTGAATCCAAGTAAAGTATGAGGACTCGTGCCGGAAGTCATCCAGGTTTTGATAAACACGGCAGAAGACCTCCTGGGCTACATCCTCCGCCAGGTACCGATCCCGAAGATAGTAGTAGGCGAGGCGCAGCACCTGATCGCCAAACCGGCGCATAAGGTATTCCAACTCTTGGGAGCGTTGCTCGTTTTGTTCGGCGGTCCGAGCTTTCGCTTGGACAGTAACCATCTTTTCCACGCCTGTCACCCTCGTTGGTGCAAGACCTTCCGTCTAGATTATACACTAAGTAGCTGTTAATCAGCCCTAATCTCTTGGCGCATAAAGAGGGCGTAAGAGGCGGCAAAGCAAAGCAGTGTGGCGGCAACGAGACCGGTGAGGTG
>JAAYHG010000181.1 GCA_012735455.1 Bacillota bacterium | reverse complement strand
GCATCGCACGGTTCTACAATGTAGCAGCGGATGGATGGCTTGCGTTTTTTCAGGGCTCGGGCGCAGCCGACAAAGGTACCGCCGGTCCCAACGAAGTCTACGTAGGCGTCAATGTTCCCCCGGGCCTGCTGCCATATCTCCTCGCCAGTGTATTCATGGGCATGGACATTGGCCAGGTTGTTGAACTGGTCGGCGCGGAAGGCACCGAGCTTTCGGACTAAGCGTGCAGTCTCCTCTTCCACCAGTGCGAGATCATCCCCTGAGACCTGTCCCACCTGGGAACCAGGAGCTTGGTCTACCAGGACAACCTCTGCTCCCAAGGCGCGCATCATGCGAGCACGCTCGGGGGAGTTCCCTTTGGACATCACTGCGATGAACTTGTAGCCCCGCACGGCACAGACAATAGCCAAGCCGGTGCCAGTATTGCCGCTGGTGAGTTCCACCACAGTTTGGCCCGGTTTCAGTTGACCGCTTTCTTCTGCTTCTTTGATCATCTGCAGGGCGATGCGGTCTTTCTTGCTGTAACCAGGATTAAGCTGTTCGAGTTTGGCGTAAATCTGGCCAGAGAGGCCATAGGCACTTACAAGCCGTACCAGGTTCACGAGAGGTGTTTGACCGATAGCGTCTACTACGCTGGACAGAAGTTTTTTCATGCTTTACCTCCTTGACTTTTTGAAGGAGCCATAAAAAACTCTATTACACCCATTCTAATATTTTCCAGCGAGATTGACAACAATCAAGACCCTTCGGAAGGCTAAGGGACTAGGTCACGGATGCCACCAATTGGCAGGGTTGGCAGCAAAAATTTGGTTGAGGAAAAAAAGGGTATTTCTCTTACGTGTTGAATGATATAAGCAGCAGGATGTGAGCTGAGGGGGTCACTGGCATTGTTGGAATTTGATATTGATACCGATCGGTTTGCAGATATAAAAGTAATTGGCGTGGGTGGTGGTGGTAACAACGCGGTGAACCGCATGATCGCATCAGGCCTCAAGGGTGTGGAGTTTATCGCTGTTAACACCGATGCCCAGGCCCTACTCATGTCCCAGGCAAACCGCAAGATTCAGGTGGGTGAAAAAGTTACCAAGGGACTGGGTGCGGGAGCAAACCCGGAGATAGGCAAGAAGGCGGCTGAAGAGAGCCGGGACTTGATTGCGGAATGTCTCAAGGGGGCGGACATGGTTTTTGTGACCGCGGGTATGGGCGGTGGCACGGGAACTGGCGCTGGCCCGGTGGTGGCTGAGGTGGCTAAAGAGCTGGGGGCGCTTACCGTAGGTGTGGTGACGAAACCTTTTACCTTTGAGGGGCGCCGCCGCATGACTCAAGCCGAGCAAGGGATTGCGGAGCTAAAAGAAAAAGTTGATACCTTGATTATTATACCGAACGATAGGCTACTACAAGTGGTTGAAAAGCGCACCTCCATTGTGGAGGCTTTCCGCATTGCCGACGATGTTCTGCGCCAGGGTGTTCAGGGCATTTCCGATCTCATCGCGGTACCTGGTCTCATAAATCTAGACTTTGCCGACGTGAAGACCATTATGGTGGATACCGGATCGGCTCTCATGGGAATCGGTCGTGCCAACGGTGAAAACCGGGGCGTTGAGGCGGCTCGGATGGCTATCTCGAGCCCGCTTCTCGAGACTTCCATCGATGGCGCAAAGGGTGTCCTCCTTAACATCACAGGTGGATCTAGTCTAGGGCTATTCGAGGTGAACGAGGCGGCGGCGGTGATTGCTGAGGCAGCCGATCCCGATGCAAATATTATCTTTGGTGCCGTGATAGACGAGACAATGGAGGAAGAAGTCAAGGTCACGGTAATAGCTACCGGGTTTGAACCGCGCCCCCCTAGGCGAAACAGGGAGAAGGACAAGGTCCTCCGCGATCTAGATATTAACATTCGGCCTTTTGCCAGCGATGATCTGGATATTCCACCTTTTTTGCGCCGGAAGTAAGGGCGCAAAAGGGAAATAGGTAAGAAGACGTGGTGAAAACCGCGTCTTTTTTCTTGCGTCGAATGACATTTTTTGTCAGCAGGTCTAGCTATAATGTAGATGTGCTAGAGCCAGTTCTGGATACATAAACATGATAAGGTAGAACTAGCCACTATTCCCAGGAGGTAGGATCGTGCGCTATGTTTATCTGGATGTATTGATAGCTATTAATCTAGTGATGAATCTTGTCATCCTACTTCTCACTTCCAGTTTGGCCCAGGTTCCGGCGCATCCGCTGCGTTTGCTGGCCGGTGCGGCAACCGGAGCCGCTTACGCTGTCTACCTGGTGTTGGATCCTGCACCTCTGGCGGTAGGGTGGAGTGCCAAGTTGGCTTTTTCGCTGCTGATTCTGATTG
>JAAYHG010000180.1 GCA_012735455.1 Bacillota bacterium | reverse complement strand
TCCTATCGCTACTTGTTTGCTGTCGGGCAGGATGGTGATCTTAATGGGTAAGACCTTAGCCAGCGTATCGGCAGTGGCGAAGACAGTACTGCCACGGAGTTTGGCAGGCCACTCCGCTCCCGCAGGTCCAATAATCACGGAACGCTCTGGGTCCCAAGTGACCTGTGCACCTAGTGCCGCTGCAATCGCTCCCGCGGGAAGCCAAACACTTTCGCCTTCGCCTATGACCTCTGTCCGCAGGTCTTCGCCGTTAACGGTAATCTCCCAACGGTAAAGCTCCAGCAGTTTCTGTTCTTCATTCCAATAGTGCTTTATCCCCAGTCTCTCCGTCAAGTCTGCCAAACGAGCAAAGGATCGCTGTCCCTTTAGTTGCACCGGTATTGTTTCGGATCCCGAGGTTACAACTCGCCGTGTAGCATCCCAACCCACCGGTAGTCCAAAGGCAGAAAGCACCGGCCGCACGGCAAGGAGTGTCTCCCCACCTACCACCACTGTCTCAACCACCTCTTCCCTTCCCGCCACCCGTATCTTCATGCCCAAGGAAACAAAACTTGCTCCACGTTTGCTGCTAGCTAGCGCGCTCCGCAACTCTTCCGAGGTGTAGCTTCCGGCCAGACCCAGTTCCCTAAGCCGCGCCTCTACCACCTCCAGGGAGAGTGCACCTCGGCGATAGATATCGGGATAAAAGACAAGGTATGTCTGTCCGGTCAAGGGGTCGGTCTCTACCTCCATAGTTTCGTAGACAATTCGAAGCGGAGTGCCCACCGGTATTTGGGGAAAGAGTTCTTCCACATCCTCATTACGCATGCGAACACAACCCAGGGAAACCGCCTTGCCAATGGAAGACGGGTTATTGTTCCCGTGCACTCCGTAACCACTAGGAAGAAACCCCATCCAGCGGCCGCCCAAAGGATTGCTCGGCCCCGGTGGTACCGGGCTCCCTCCTGTTGGCGGGTACCAGGTAGGATTGACAACTTTGTTAATGATTTTGTAGGACCCAACTGGAGTAGGCGCACTAGGCTTTCCAACAGCCACGGGATACTTTTTGACCACCTGACCATCCCGCAGGTAGGTTAGGGTAAAACTCGGAATGTTGATTACGAGTTCAGGACCAGTTGCCGCTGCCTGGGTTTCTTCACTGGCTACCGTGGCCGTAGGCTCCCGGGCAAAAGCACAAGTCGCAATGACAGCCACCAAGAGCACAGCACCTGTAATCCTAAGACCAAATTTTTGCCAACGCCGGATCAGACACATCGGGGGCACAGCATCACTCTCCTTTTGTTACTCTCGCCGGAGTATATGCTGTTACCCCACCGGCTATGTCCATATCAGAGCGAACTTAATCAATATGTAAACTCTCTTCTCGCTCACCTTGCTCCGAAAGACCGTTTATCTTAATTACCCTCTAACACCTAGCCAAAATGCTCTCTCTTACAAGGTAGGGCTTGGTCGGGCAGTAGCAGGTTTCTTAGCTCTCTGCCGCAAGAGAGGTCACCCAACCTTGATGAAAGAGCCGCCCTAAAGGACGGCTCTCGACCAATACCTAGTTGTTTTGCTAAGCCTGCTGCACAAAGTCGCTGATCCTGTGGGAGTGCCCTTCATTGTAACTAGTTCTGATACGCACCCGGTGGGTGTGTGCTGTTCCTGAAATCATTATTGCTGGACCAGTCAAACCTCTATACGTATGGTAATGGGCTCTATCAAAAGTTGTAAGCCCCGTGATAAAATGGCGATGTCCAGCTCCACTCCCTATCGCCGGACCAGTTACACCGAGGTAACCATGGCTGTGCTCTCTATCAATACTCGTCGTGCCACTATAAGCATGGACATGACGTTGCCGCCTAAAACCCAGTCCCATTACAGATAGTTCCTCAGCCATACTCAACCCCCTTAGCATAAGCTGCGTTACATTCTATGCTATCGTGATCATAGAGTGTTACTTGCAATGTGTAGCGTCACTTTCGTAAAGGAACAACTAGCCAAAAATTAAGGCCCTCGGACAACACCGCCGAGAGCCTTGAACCTTGCTATGTTTGGTGCCGAAGGCCGGGGTCGAACCGGCACGTGGGGTAAACCACGCTTGATTTTGAGTCAAGTGCGTCTGCCAATTCCGCCACTTCGGCACTACTTATCATCAACACTGTTATTGTAGCACATTGCTCAGAATCTAGCAAGATCCTGGCACCACAATCAATCTGCTGCACTCGTCTCCTCTGGCTCCCTTTGGGCTCTCGTTAAGGCATAAGCACAGATAATCGCCAGCGGGCAATCACCACACAAAGGATCCCGTGACAGGCAAATATGGTGTCCTAGCGCATCCAGCTGAGCATGGTACTCATTAAATAGTTCATGATCAGCAGGTAGATTGCGGTAAAACAGCTCCTGGAGCTTATCATAGCTTGTGTTCGGCTTAACCAGACCCACTCGGGTGAGGATACGTTCGGTGTAGCTGTCCATGGGCATGACTGCCTTACCGCCAGCGTAACACAGGATAGAATCCACCGTTTCCTTACCCAGGCCCCAAACCTGGAGAAGTTCAGGTCGCAGAATTTCCACTGGCTGAGCAAATAATCTTTCCAAAGGAACCACCATAGTTTTCCTGCAGATACGTGCAGAAGGTCCGCAGTTTCCTGGCCTTAACCTTGTAGTAACGAGTGGGTCGGATGAGGAGTTGTAGTTCCTCCTCTGGTAAGGTAAGGATTGCCGGAGCAGACAGCACACCGCGCTCCTTCAGGTTAGTAATGGCCTTCTCAACATTTCTCCAGGCCACATTCTGGGTGAGAATTGCACCAACGATCACCTCAAAGGGGGTCTCTGCTGGCCACCAGTGTCGGGGCCCAAATCTGTTGTACAGTAACCTGTATATTGTTGCAATGGTTGAAGATTCTTTGGCTATCAAGTCATTTCCCCTCCAGGATAGCTAACAGCTAGGGAACCGTCAAGCGGCCAGTAATGGATAATTACCATGAGCGGCATTTCCAGTTTTTCACCTTGATAGTATAATGAGTAAGACAGCCATTCCCCGCATTAAGGAGGACCGCAATGGAAATCGGCAACAAGATTCGTGCTTTACGCCAAAAAAAGGGACTTAGTATCGAGCAACTCTCTCAAGCTACAGAGCTGTCCACGGGAGCTATCAGCCAAATAGAGCGCAATCTAGTGGGCCTCTCTGTAGAATCTCTTTGGCGGATCGCCCAGGCATTGGGGGTTCCCATCGGTTACTTTTTCGATGAAGCAGGCGGCGGCGTGGTGGTCAGAAAAAACGAACGCCGCAAGATCTCCCTGCCCTCGTCCAATTTGGTATATGAACTGCTCTCACCGGACATGAACCGCCAAATTGAGTTTCTGCTTGTACGCCTAGCACCTGGCGAATGCACAAGCCAGGAAAAAATCCGGCACGCCGGCGAGGAATGTGGGCTGGTTCTCAAGGGACAACTTATCGTTCGCTGGGGCGATCAGTCCTTTGAACTCGAGGAGGGCGACAGTATCTACTTTGCCAGCAATATTCCCCACCGCTATATCAATCCAGGCCAGGAGGAATCCGTCTCTGTTTGGGCCATGACTCCGCCCTCCTTTTAGACCGCCACTGTAGTCCCAGAGGCGTCTCTGCTGGCCCGAACGTCGTCAGCGCTTCACTAGAGGCAAAGTAACGCTGATCGTAGTTCCTTTCCCAGGCTCACTTTGAGCCCCTACATGGCCACCATGTAGCTCCACAATGTGCTTTACAATGGCCAGCCCCAGGCCCGTGCCGCCCTGTGAACGCGTACGGGCCTTGTCTACGCGATAAAAGCGCTCAAAGATCCGAGCCAGTTCCTGGGTCGGGATACCTCGACCCGTGTCAGTGACTTCCAGGCGGGCTTTTTCTGTTAAGCGTATCACCCGAACCGTTATCTTTCCTCCAGATGGTGTGTATTTGATGGCGTTATCCACAAGGTTCAAGAGAACCTGGCGGAGACGGTCCCGATCGCCTGAGACCTGAGCGGTCGCTTCGGGTAGATCTACAACCAGGACAAGACCAGCCTTGTCTAAACGAGGCTTAAGGCCCACCAGGGTCTCAGTAACCAGGTGGGTCAAATCCACCGGCCCCACATTGAGATTAGCACGCTTAAGCTCCAAACGCGAAAGATCCATGAGGTCATCAATGAGTGCACTTAAGCGGCGCGTTTCGTCGGCAATAATCTTGAGAAAGTGCTCTGCTTTGGCCTGGTCCATCATGGCACCTTCCAGCAAAGTTTCGGTGAAGCCACGGACGGCAGTGAGGGGGGTTCTGAGCTCGTGGGAGACACTGGCCACAAACTCTGTCCTCATCTGCTCGAGACGCTTAAGTTCCGTGATATCGTGAAAAACAATCACCAACCCACCGGCGCTTCCCCTCTCAACAAAGGAGGAAATATAGGAACGGAGGTTTTTCTTCTCGGGGCAAAACAGGGTGCTTTCCACCTCCTGCAGCTCTCCTGTTTGCAAGGCTGCAGTGATGGCGGCAGCAAAGTCATCAGTACAGATAATCTCACTGATGTCTCGCCCAACCACACTCCCAGCGGGGAGGTTCAAGAGCCGCTCAGCAGCAGGATTCAAAAATAATACGCGCCTCTTGGTATCAATCAACATGACTCCACTGACAATGTGCTCCAGCACTGCCTCAAAGCGACTCTTAGCAGCATAGGCTTTATCCAGCTCACCACGCCAAACCTGTTGTATTTGGGAAATAGCGAAAGCACTGAGTATCGCCAGACCCAGTGCCAGCATCAGCTTGAGCCAGAAACGGTGCCCCAAAGCAGTCTCAAAGCCGGGAAGAAAATCTACGGAACCCATGATAAAAAGCAATGTTAGACCTGCAAAGGAAAAAGCAAAGACAGTAACCGCTAGGAGGCAATTGATAGCCAGGAAGCGGTTCAAACCCGGCCTCATGGCTCTGGCACCTCAAGTTTGTATCCTACTCCGCGCACCGTCTTGATATAAATTGGGTTGCTAGGATCAACCTCAATTTTCTCCCGCAAATGGCGAATATGAACATCCAGCGTCCGCGAATCACCAAGGAACTCATAGTCCCACAAGCGCTCGAGCAGCTCCTCGCGCGGAAAGACCCTGCCGGGATTACGGGCCAGGAAGGACAGGAGCTCAAACTCCTTGAGGGTCAGCTCCACCTTGTTGCCGCGGACAATCACCTCGTGTCGCTCCGGATCAATGACAAGTCCCCGGACGGTGATACGCTGCGATGGCCCCAGTTCTTCATAACCACGCGTTCGGCGCAGTATGGCACGCACCCGGGCCAAGAGTTCACGTATACCAAAAGGCTTGGTCAGATAGTCATCGGCTCCCAGCTCTAAACCAACGATTCTATCTGTCTCTTCCCGTTTGGCTGTAAGCATGAGTATCGGTACGTTGCTGCTCTGTCGTAGCCTGCGGCAGACCTCCAACCCGTCCACCACCGGCAACATCAGGTCCAGAAGGACGAGATCCGGCTTCTCACGCTTAGCCATTTCAATGGCCTCGGCACCGTCCTGCACCGACAACACCGAGTAACCTTCTTTTTCCAGATTGTAGCGCAGGAGCTCTAAAATGCTCTCCTCATCATCCACCACAAGTATCTTTTCACCCATGCCGGACCTCCTCAAGCCCCCTGGAGGCAACCCTTATCCAGATGTCCCCCTCCTCTTGTGCCAAAAGGAGGTTTGACAAACGCTTCCAGAGTTCAGGATTTCGTTTCTTAATGTTGATGGGTTTCCCGTCCTTGGTGATAAAGGCATGCACAGTATATCCCTCCGCCAGAAGCTGCCCGTCTCGGTAAAGGGAGTAGTCAAAGGTAAGTCGCGCCACGGTAAGAGCTGTTAGGGTAGTGTCTATCGCAACAGTGTCGTCATAATGAGCCGAAGCCAGGTACCGGCATGCAGCCTCCACCACTGGAAGCATGACCCCTTCCGCCTCAAGATTACGGTAGGAGTCCCCCACGGCCTTAAAGAAGGCATTTCTGCCCACCTCAAACCAGACCAGATAATTGGCATAGTAAACCACACCCATCTGGTCCGTCTCGGCATAACGCACCCTTATCTCGGTGGTAACGGAGAGATTCTTCTTGGCTGGAGCTGTCATTCGCGGACCTGCCCATTTCCGTAAATAATGTACTTGGTGGAGGTTAACTCTCTTAGGCCCATGGG
>JAAYHG010000015.1 GCA_012735455.1 Bacillota bacterium | reverse complement strand
GCATGACCTCAAGGCCGACCTTGACGGCTACCAGGTGTACGCGCCTGAGAAAGTTGATGATCTGGTGCGGCTCTACCTGAGTGGTGCTGATCGTGACCGGCTCGACCCGATTCTCGACGCCTGTGTCGCCGCGTACATGGAGCAGCTTGATGAAGACGGTCAGATTGACTTCAAGGGCAAAGCCAAGGGGTTTCTGCGAACCTACAATTTTCTGTCTTCAATCCTACCTTACACCAAAGCAGAGTGGGAAAAGCTTTCGATTTTCCTCAACTTCTTGGTACCTAAGCTGCCGGCGCCGAAAGAGGAAGACCTCTCAAAAGGTATCCTGGAAGCGATCGACATGGACAGCTACCGGGTGGAAAAGCAGACGAGCATGAGAATCATCCTGCCCGATGCAGATGCCGAGATCGCACCGGTGCCCGCTGTGGGCGGAGGGCACATGTCCGAACCAGAGCTTGATCGTCTCTCAAACATCATCAAGGCTTTTAACGAGCAGTTTGGCAACATTCCCTGGAGCGACGCCGACCGTGTGTGCAGAATGATTATCGAGGAGATTTCTCCACGCGTAGCGGCCGACACGGCCTACCAGAATGCACGCAGAAACTCCGACAAACAAAACGCACGCATCGAGCACGACAAGGCCCTCGTTCGGGTGATGACCGCGCTGCTCAAGGATGACATCGAGCTGTTCAAGCATTTTAACGACAACGCGTCGTTCCGTCGCTGGTTGGCCGATACGGTATTTGCACTGACCTACAGCGAACTTGGCAGCGCCGGGTAGCCAGTATGACTTCATATATGGTTTAGCCCGGCGGCCGGCACGGCGCATCCCAGGTACTAGTGATGTGTTGTTACCGCTGGCCAAAGCCATCATAGCAGTCTATGTTGCCAATATCTTACACGCTGTTATTGTATACTCTGGTGCTGTTTATGTTTTTGCTCGTATGAACCCGATTCAGTTTTTCAAGGGGTTTCTGAGGCCATGCTGGTGGCTTTTACTACGTGCTCAAGTAGCGCCACTTTACCTGTGTCCATGCGCAATGCCCAGGAGAACCTCGGCGTACCCAGTGAGATTTCCAGCTTTGTTCAGCCCCTAGGGGCTACCATTAACATGGACGGTACAGCCATTTATCAAGGTGTATGTGCTTATTTCATTGCCCAGGTTTATGGACTGACGCTTACTTTACCGCAGATACTGATGATTATCCTCACTGCAACATTGGCTTCCGTCGGCACTGCCGGTGTTCCCGGTGCCGGCATGATTATGCTCAGTATGGTGCTACAGACAGTGGGATTGCCGCTGGATGGGATACTCCTTATTGCCGGTGTGGATCGGGTCTTTGATATGATACGAACCTGCATGAATGTTACCGGTGATGCGGCTGGAGCTATTGTGGTTGCTGCTACCGAGGGTGAACTCAAGACGCTACCGGCCGGAGTAAATATTTGCGGGAAATAAAAGATTTTTCAGGACGTCTTTCTGGGGACGACTTATGCGGCAGGGGGTTCTGATTAGGTGTAATCAGAACCCCCTGCTGTGTGTAAGTCTTAAATAAATAAGGTTGTTGGCCGCTGGGAATCTCTTTCCCTTCATTGGAGTGCGGTTCTGGAAAGGCAAATCATGAGGGTCAGGACAGTTGGATGCCCAGAGAGTGCTGAAAAGGCACAGAGGTTAGGGAGCGCCTTGAGATGTCTTGCTAAGTCGGCGCTGGAAGTAAATAAAGACTGGTAAAGGTACCACAACCCAACCAAAGCTTTTGATAAGAGAGTTTGTTGCCCTGGCGACCTGCGTTTCTTTATGGGAAGCCACCATCGCCTCATACCTGGCCCTTAATTCTGCTTCTGAAGGTGTTTCTTGCTCAATATCCTCGGTCCCGACAGGGCGTCTATCTATAACCATATTCCGGTATTCTTCGAAAGACTGATAGTAGGGAGTAGGGGCAACGATGTCTGCTGCTGCCATGAATATGCCAACACTGCCGCCGATGGTCATCATGAGGGTGGCAAATAGTACCAAGTACACGTAAATATTCTTGATCATTTCCTCACCACCTCCTTCTGAACCAACTCTACTGCCAGCTATCAGAACTAGAATTACGACGACGGCCAAGAAAGGTATAAACAAGAGTGCGGATAAGGCCACAGACCATCGCTCCTTTTGGTAACAACTAGCACCTCAAGCCTATAATATGAAACGCAAATGGTCAACGATTACTTACAAGCCATTTATTGACAGTCAGTTCTAGCCGATTGGGTCAATTGTGCTGGCAACGGTTCTGGTGGGGCATCGAATTTGGTGAGTAGGAAGACCGACAGCAGAACCAGCCCGGCACCGAGCGCTACTCTTGGCCCGAACGGTTCGTGGAAAACGAGGATGCTGACCACAATGCTTGTAATTGGTTCGAAGGTGCTGAGGAGCGAGGTGTGCTGCCCGCCGATATCCCGTACCGCCATCTGGAAAAGGACGTTACCGACAAAACAGGTGGTATTGCCTAATACGATTGCCG
>JAAYHG010000179.1 GCA_012735455.1 Bacillota bacterium | reverse complement strand
GCTAGATCCAGCACCGTATCTACTGTGTTCTCAGGATCCTCTGAGCGCAGAAAATAAAAGTCACTGGTTTTTTTCTGTACCAGGCTCTGACCCTGGTTGATACGGTGAGCATTCACCGTGATTAGCGACTCTTGTGCCTGCCTAAAGATCTGGGTGAGGCGTACCGTCGGTACCAACTGACTGGCAATAATGTCTCTGAGTACGCTCCCGGGGCCAACGCTGGGCAGTTGATCCTGATCTCCGACCAAAATCAAGCGGCACTCAGTAGGTACGGCCCGCAACAGGTGGTAACAGAGCAGTATGTCCACCATGGAAAACTCGTCCACAATGAGAAGATCGGCCTTGAGCTGGTTCTCGCTGTTATAGGTGAAGACCGGCTCACCATCAGCCAGTGTGTATCCTAGGAGCCGGTGAATCGTGCTAGCCTCACAACCGGTAAGCTCGCTTAGGCGCTGCGCCGCTCGGCCCGTAGGCGCTGCCAACAAAATCTTGACCCTGGGCTCAATTTCCCTCAGGACTTGGATCAGCCCGCTCACAATGGTGGACTTTCCGGTACCAGGACCACCGGTGAGCACAGTTACCCCTTGGACAGAACCCAGCCGGATTGCGGTGGCTTGGGCCGGGGCTAAGGAAAGTCCCAGAGCAGCCTCTGCAGCACGGATGGCCTGGTCAAGGCGGCCGATAGGAAGTTGTCTCTCGGCCTTAAGCAAACGGCTTAGTTCTCGGGCCACGCCGCGCTCCGCCTGGTAGAGATAACGCAGCCAGTAACAACCCTCTTCGTTTACTACCTCTCCCGAACGACTGCATAGGTCCGCCAATGCAGCCTCTACCTCATCCGCCTCCACCGGCTCATCATCGCCAGGCGAATTCACTAACTTAAGGGTTTCTTGTACCAGCTTTTCTTCCGGCAGGAAGCAATGACCTGCGCGCGTGGCCGCCTGCCGCAAGACGTAGGTGGCAGCAGCTGCTAGCCGTTCCTTGGCATGGCGCCGCAGCCCCAGTTCCTGGGCCAAGCGATCAGCCGTAAGAAACCCTACGCCAAAGATGTCCTCCGTCAGGGCATAGGGGTTGTCCCGCAAGCGGTCAATAGCCTCGTGCCCGTAACGACGATGGATCTTTAGGGCCAAGTTGGTGCTTACCCGGTGTTGTCGCAGGAACACCATGAGACGCTCTACCTCTTTGTTCGCGTTTACTGACCGGGCAATCTTGGCCGCCAGCTTCTTGCCTACCCCATGCACCTCTACCAATCGCGAGGGCTCCTCGGCGATGATATTCAGGGTCTCCTCACCAAAGTGATCCACTAAACGGCGGGCAAGGCGTTCGCCCACACCAGGGATCAAACCGCTGGCGAGATAGCCCACGATGCCCTCTGCCTCGACAGGCACTACCTCCTCCACGGCACCGACCGCAAACTGCCTACCGTACTTGGGATGCACCACCCAGCTGCCGTAAAAAATGTACCGGCCACCCTCCCGGACAGTGGCAAGATGACCGGTTACGCGTACCTCCCCCTGGGAGCCCTCAATGGCAGCCACCGTATAGCCGTTTTCAGCATTGCGGAAGATGATGCTCTTGACTTCGCCGGTAACCGTTTCCTCAGCGGTAGAGATCTCTGGCGCCATATAACCCACGCTATCTCCCCCCTACCGTAAAAAACGCAAGAGTTTGGTGTATGGGTCCTCTTGGGTGGTGTAGCGCTGGTCAAAGTTCTCCAGTTTGAGGGCCTGCCAAATACTGCGGAACTTACTGGAAATGCTGGCCACAGCCACATTATACTTCTCGCTCAAGTCCTTTTGGGTTATGCCCCCTGTAAACTCCAATCGTGCCATGGTGTATTCCAGAGCCGCCAGCCAGGTCTCTCGTTTTTTGATCTCAGGCCGTTTGACCCGGCAATAATCCGCCCAAAGCTGAACGGCATTTTCCACCTGGGGCTGCAGATAACCAGCATTGGCCAGCTGCCATCGCAATTCTTCCGCCACCTGCGCATAGACAGGCCGCGTCCACTTAATGCTCGGCCGCTCTCCGCCGCACTCGGCAGGTAGGTTTAGAGCCTGGCGCAGCCGGCCAATGTCATAGTGGACCTCTCCGGCCTGGCGCTTGCGTTCTTCAATGAACTCCAGTTCCTTGAGCATCTCCCGCACCCGGCGTCGCCCGGCGGGACTCTGGCAGGATTGGCGCGGTGTGTAGCCCCGTAGGTTGGGGTGAGGTGTGTCCGGCCACTGTCTAAAGTACTCCTCGTAGTACTGGCGCAAGAGTTTACCTCTGAGCTCGGGGGAAAGACCTAACAAGACGCGGGCCGACCGCCCCTCGTTCCGTCGACGCATTTCCTCCTCCCGGGCCAGAAAGTCTTCCTGCCCAGCAGCAAAGAGCTTCGCCACTGTTACGTTGAGACTATAACCCCGCTCCCGCAAATAAGCACGCCAGCCACCTGCACGCCCGTGCAGCCGCTGCCAGCGCCGAAAATCCAACTGGGCCTGACGCAAAATATCGCGTTTGAACATGGGCGGAACCTCCAACGCTGCACCAGAGGGCTGGTAAGAATCTCCCACTGGCAGCACACGGCAGAGGAGAATGGACCAAAGCGTAACGCCAGCAGCCATCGCTGGATCCGCTATCCACAGCTTTTCTCCGGTAAAAAGATCCTCAACAGCAACACCTTCAGGGCTTACCCGCACAACCTCCAGGAGGGTGATGTTGGTCTCGAGCCAGGAAGAGAGTACCTCCCGCTCAAGGTCGCCCAGGGTGTGTCCTTCCTCTTGAGCAAAGATGTCAATGAGGCGTTTCTCACCATGGGCAAGACGGTAATCATAAATAAACCACTCAATAAAGGAAATAAAAGCTGCCTCTTCTTCAGGATCCAGTATCTCCAAAGCCTCTTCCGAGAAGAAAATGTGAAAGGCCCGATCAAGATCAGCAGCAAAACGGCCATCTTCCGCAAAATCTATCAGGCGGTCATGCAGTTCCTGGGCTACCCGCTCCAACTTGGGGTGCAGGAAGTCGTATATGGTAGCAGGGCGAAGCGCTACGCCGCTCGCTTCCTCTCGCTCATCTCTTTGCTTCACTGACATCACTTCCTTTCCCAAAGGGATCGGGGAATTTTACTTTAACTAGTATACTATATACTTCTCGTAATGCAATGGGAATCCTTCAATCCTCAGTTTGTGCCTTTTTCTCAGGTCCTAGAACAAAGGTAAACTGGCCTTCGGCCGCCAGCTCCTCTCCCACAAAAGCTCGGCCCTGCCCCTTGCCCACTGTGCCCCGGAGCCTTGTGAGTTCCGTCTCTAGCCGTAGTTGATCTCCAGGCACCACCGGGCGGCGAAAACGGCAGGATTCAATACCAGCGAAAAAGGCAATGCGGCCCCGATACTCCGGCAGGGAAAGGAGCGCCACCGCCCCTGTTTGGGCCAACGCCTCCACAATGAGCACCCCCGGCATGATAGGCTCGCCAGGGAAGTGGCCCTGGAAAAAAGCTTCATTGCCACTCACATTCTTAACCCCTACCGCACGTTTCCCCGGTTCCAGCTCCAGTATACGGTCCACCAGTAGGAATGTGTAACGATGTGTGAGTATTGACTGAATCTGCCGGATATCCAGCATAATCGAACCGCCTTTCTCTTACTACTCTATCCAAGACAAATTGATAAGATGCTACTTGTAAGGGTTTACCTTTTCTCCCAAATCTCATTCGGCACAGATAAAGTTTTTCCTGCCCACAAACTTTTTCCTGAAAGGACTCACCAGCCGAAAACACCCAGAAAAAAGGGCGGCAGGAAGCCAGTCCTGCCGTAAGGGATCTTTATTCACGCTCTCCTTTGCGCCATCAGAGGGCCTTTTGTTCCAGGGTTGAAATCAAATAGCCAAGGTGTACTGTGCTGTTAAGGAGTGCAACCCTAAAAGCGGCGCAGGTGTACTCCAGTACGTTTATGCAGGCGTTGTCCTGCTTGATACGCCAAAACGACTCCGGGCCAAGACCCAGAGCACGGGCCAAGAGGAGCTTGTTCACCGCATCGTGAGCCACAACCAGGATTATCTCCCCTGAGTGCTTTGCCGCCACGGCTTCAAGGGCCGGCCAGGCCCGACTCTCCACATCTGTCAGGCTCTCTCCACCAGGCATGGTCACAAGCTCCGGGCGAGTATGCCAAAGCCTCAACCTCTCCCCGTCTGCCGCCTGCACCTGGCTGTGGGTAAGCCCCTCCCAACTGCCGTGGCTTATTTCGGTGAAGGCCGGTACTGTTTGAACCGGTAAGCCATGCAAAGCCGCTGCCTGAGCCGCCGTTTCCCTGGCCCGGAGCAAAGG
>JAAYHG010000178.1 GCA_012735455.1 Bacillota bacterium | reverse complement strand
GCCAATGCCGACTACCCTCGGGATGCCGATCAGGCGCGCAAGTTTGGTGCCGAAGGCATCGGCCTGTGCCGCACCGAGCACATGTTCATGGAGAGCGAACGTCTGCCTCTTGTACAGGAGATGATCCTGGCCACCAGCGACGAAGAGCGAGCCGAGCCCTTGGCAAGACTCCTGCCTATCCAGCAGGAAGACTTTTACGGCATTCTCAAGGCCATGGCCGGGCTTCCGGTGACCATCCGGCTTTTGGATCCGCCCCTGCATGAGTTCCTCCCGAAGGCAGAAGAGCTCTTGGTAGAGATCACAAGGCTCAAAGTTACCGGAGAGAATCCAGAACTGCTGGCCCAGAAAGAGGATCTACTGCGCCAGGTAAGGGCGCTGCATGAGTTTAACCCCATGTTGGGTCATCGCGGCTGCCGCCTTGGAATCTCTTTCCCGGATATCTATGAGATGCAGGCCAAGGCCATCTTTAACGCTGTGAGCCAGCTGGTACGCGAAGGCGTAACGGTGTACCCTGAGGTGATGATCCCCTTGGTGGGAGCAGCCAAGGAACTGGAGCTGCTGCGTGAGATAGTGGTACGTGTTGCTGAAGAGACCAAAGTTCGGGACAATGTGGACTTTGAGTATAAGGTCGGCACTATGATCGAGCTGCCGCGGGCATGCCTGGTAGCCGATCAGATCGCAGAGCACGCCGATTTCTTCTCCTTTGGTACCAACGACCTCACCCAAACCACCTTTGGCTACAGCCGCGATGACGCTGAAGGTAAATTCTTGCCCCTCTACATTGAAAAGAAGATCCTCTCTGAAAACCCCTTTGCTGTGCTGGATCAGGAGGGTATGGGGCAGCTCATCACTATGGCAGTGGAGAAGGGCCGTGGCGTGAAATCGGACCTCAAGATTGGTATCTGCGGTGAGCACGGTGGCGAGCCCAGCTCTGTAGAGTTTTGCCACCGCAACGGTTTCAACTATGTAAGCTGCTCGCCTTTCCGAGTCCCCATCGCCCGACTAGCTGCCGCCCGCGCAGAGCTAATGAACCGCAAGTAGACCTTTAGGCCCGCGCTCCCGCGCGGGCCTCTGTGGCTTCGCCTGCTTATATTCACTCTCAAGGAGGTGAGCCGATGCTTATTCGCGAACAATGCGAAGAGAGGGAAGTCAGGGAGCTGGCCTCGTGGGCTACTCTGGTGAAGAACAGCCGCGGCCGCCAGCGGCCTGAGGCCGAGTGCGATGTCCGCACTGCCTTTCAGCGTGATCGGGACCGCATCATCCACTCCAAGGCCTTCCGCCGCCTGGAACACAAAACTCAGGTCTTCATCTCCCCTGAAGGAGACCACTACCGTACCCGCCTAACCCATACCTTAGAAGTGGCTCAGATCGCTCGTACTGTGGCTCGAGCTCTCAAACTGAACGAAGACCTGACCGAGGCCATTGCTCTGGGCCACGACCTGGGGCACACCCCCTTTGGGCACACCGGGGAGGCGGCCCTGAGCGAGATCCATCCTGGCGGCTTTAGGCACAATGAGCAGAGCCTGCGCGAGGTAGATGTGCTGGAGCGGGGCACAGGCCTGCACCTGACCTGGGAGGTGCGGGACGGTATTTGTCATCACTCTGGGCCAGGGATCCCTGCTACCCCCGAAGGGGAGATAGTACGACTGGCTGACCGCATAGCCTACATCAATCACGATTTGGATGATGCTGTGCGTGCCGGGATTATTACTCTCTGTGAGGTGCCGGCCGAAATCCTTGCCGTTCTGGGGCACGGCCACAGCCAACGCATTGACACCATGGTGCACGATGTCATTCGTGAAAGCCAAAAACTAGAACGCATAGCCATGAGCGACGAGGTGGGGGCTGCCACCCTGGAGCTGAGGCAGTTTCTGTTCAGCCGCGTGTACATTGGCTCACCGGCCAAGAGCGAAGACGACAAGGCACGTCACGTGGTGAAGGAGCTCTACCACTACTATCTTGCCCACAAGGAAGAGCTGCCTGAGGAGTATATGAAGGCTGCCTCTGGTTCAGTGGAACAGGCTACCTGTGACTATATAGCCGGGATGACCGATCGCTTTGCTCGTTCCGAGTTCCTGCGCTGCTTCCTTCCCCGGGCTTGGGGCAAACAGTCCTGAATCCGACGCCTGATGCCTTGACATCATAATGTCGAGACATATTCTCACTTTCTCACCCATAAGATTGGTTAGATAAAGAGGGTGCGAAAGGGGGACTTGGCGTGAGCAACCCTTGCATCTTCCGCATCCCCATAGCGCAGGAGGAGAGCGGAGAGCCGAGGTACCGCTGTCTGGCCGGTGAGGTGGATCTCAGTGCCTCCGAGATCCAAACTGAGCGGGCCTGTGCCGGCTGCAGCATACCGGCAATTCTGGCCGGTGAACACTGCCTTTACTTAGAGCCAAGCAAACGTTTTTTCAACGGCGGCGAAAGCGTGGTACTGCTG
>JAAYHG010000177.1 GCA_012735455.1 Bacillota bacterium | reverse complement strand
TTGCCATTAACACGGCGCAGATTACGACCTTGAATATGTATCTCGCGGCCCAGCACTAGTTCTTCCTCTCCAGAGCCGAGTCCTAGTGCTTCAAGGACCTGGAAAACAGGATGATCGGGTGGTAAAGAGAAGGCTACCTCAACCCGTGCGCTGTTGGCGCCGCTACGCACATACTCCGAAGAAGCCCGCCCTCCCAAAGCAACACCTAGAGCGTCAATAATGATAGATTTCCCGGCCCCTGTCTCTCCTGTTAGCACGTTAAGGCCAGATTCAAGTTCCAATGAAAGGTTGTGGATTAGTGCAAAGTTATGAATGGTGATGGCTTGGAGCACAACTACCACTCCTAACTCATCAGGTCTTCCAATCCGCTAACTACCGCTGCAACACGATCAACTTCTTTGACCACGATCAAGACCGTATCATCACCCGCTACCGTACCAATTATATCATCCCAGTCCAGGCCGTCTATGGCCGACCCCACTGCTTGAGCAGAACCTGGCAAGGCTTTGATAACAATAAGATTCTGGCTGCTATCTACACTAATCACTGACTCCCGTAGAATACGTCGCATTCGGGGCTCCATAGTGCCTCTTGGTAACTCCGGGGGCAAAGCGTAGCGATACCGGTCATCCCCACTGGGTACTTTGATTAGACGCAGCTCTTTGATGTCTCGCGATACGGTAGCCTGGGTAGCCTCGAAGCCGCTCTGGCGCAAAAGCTGTGCCAGTTCTTCCTGCGTTTCGATATCCTGGCTGCTGATGAGCTCAAGTATTTTCATTTGTCGTCGTACTTTCAAGCTCATTCCTCCTCTCGCTCTCAACGAATACCGTCGTCACTGTCTGTCTCTTCAACAAGGGGTGTATCCCGCAAGCGTGTGCGAAGGATGCGATAGAATCCTTGGCCGGGCATTCTAACCAGCTTGGCTTTAAAGTGAGCCGGTGTTACAACGACACTATCATTAGGTTCTAGATCATAGCCCTTTTGACCGTCCACGGTAAGCATCATGTCATCATGACTAGAAGATATCGTGGCACGCAGGGTCTCTTTGCCTGATATAACGATGCTGCGAGCAGAAAGACTGTGGGGACAGATGGGCGTAATAACCATGCAATCTAAGGCCGGGTTCAGAATAGGACCACCTGCCGAGAGGGAGTAAGCAGTAGACCCTGTCGCCGTGGCAGCTATGATTCCGTCGCCGGGATAGGTGGTCAGATACTCGTCATCTATATAGCAGGAGACTTTGATTATGCGGGCGAAAGCGCCTTTCGTAATAACAATCTCGTTTAAGGCCAATGCTTCTTCAATGATTTGTCCCCGGCGAATCAAGATTGCCTTTAGGAGGGTGCGTTGGTCAATAGTAAATTGCCCAGTTACCACTCGCTCTAAGGCCTCATCTAGGTGCTCAGGTTCTACTGCGGTAAGGAATCCGAGATGACCAAGGTTGACCCCAAGTACCGGTACCCCTTTTTCAGCAAAAAGACGGGCGGCCCCCAAAAGGGTTCCGTCACCCCCTAAAGAGATTACTAGGTCAGAACTGTCTTTAAGATCTGTAAGGGGTAATGTTAGTTCTGGGAAACCCAAGTGAGATGCATCTGCTGGTAACATATGGATGATTAATCCCTGCTCAAGGCAGTAGCTTACAATGTACTGCCCCACTTTACGGGCTGCCGTCTTGTTCTTGTTTACGATAAGTGCTATTTGCCGGATATTCACAGCCATGTCCCCTTACCCCAAAAATACCCAGCAGCCCCACCGAGCAACAGGGCGACTATAAAGTAGAGGCTCAGGGGGAGTATGCTGCTAAAAGTAATACGGGGCCCGAAAACTATCTCCCTATGTCTCTCTTGTGCCATATCTACAAACACTATTCCGTGTGGCCGAAAAGCCAACTGGTACTCCAAGAGTTGCCTACGCGTCTTAGCTCTAAGCTGGGATGCACTGCGGCCACTCTTGACTTCTACGACATAAGTAAAAAAACCACGGCGTGCTAAAAAGTCAGCCCGGATGGTAGTTGTCTTAGGAGTACCATCAACATAAAGTAAAGACTTCGCAGTAGGTTGTCGTCGTATAATATGAAACCCAGCTTGATGTAATAGTCTGGCAGCCTTTATCTCAGCCCGCTTGGCATTTGCCCAACGGCGGCGGTATAGACTCTTCTTGAGGCGGTTTGAGACAGCATAAACAGAGAAAAGAGCGATAATAATTCCTAAAGCAAAGGTGTCGCCACGAGTCACTGTTACCCCTCCACTCAGCTCTATCGGGGCAGCTGATGTTATTAGCGGCTCTGCAACCTATTAAGCCTCGCCTGCAGGACAATTCTACCCGAGGCTGGCGTGTGCGGTTGCAACTATTTCAGTCACACGAGGAAGGGGTACAGATGGTCCAGAACGTGCGTATAGTAGGTACTCAATATTGCCCTTTGCACCCTTCACCGGAGAGAAGTCCAGGCCGCAACAAGTGAGGTACTCGCCAACCATGGCCATTACATCCGACAGGACCTGCTCATGCAGGGCGGGGTTGCGCACTACCCCGCCCTTACCAACCCTTCCTTTACCAACTTCAAACTGCGGCTTCACCAAGGCCAAAATCTCTCTGGCCCCCGTAAGGAGAGAAACCACTTTGGGTATTACCATATACAGTGATATAAATGAAACATCAATGCTGGCTATATTGGGTCTAGGCATCAGTTGCTCCGGCTGCAGGTGTCTTATGTTGGTTCGCTCCATAACCACCACACGCTCATCCTGGCGCAGTTTCCAGGCCAACTGCCCATAGCCCACATCCACAGCGTACACGCGTGCAGCCCCATGTTGGAGGGCACAGTCGGTAAACCCCCCTGTAGATGCGCCTACATCCAAGAGAACCTTGCCAGCAAGGTTAATGTTAAAGGAAGCTATAGCCTTTTCAAGCTTAAGGCCTCCTCGACTTACATAAGGGAGGTCCGATCCAGTAAGCATAATTTCGGCGTCGATCGGTACCCTTGCCCCAGCCTTGACTACCCGAGAGCCGTTTACCCTCACGTCACCGGCCATAATCCGGGCCTGGGCGCGTTCGCGCGTCGGCGCGAGTCCTTTCTCCACTAGCAATACATCCAAGCGTTTAGCATCCATGCCCTTGGGCCACCTGTACCCTGAGAGACGACGGCAGCATACCTTTTGCACCAAAGAAGCGCTGTAGTGACTGTTTGATCCCATCTTCATCTAGTCCCAGCTGCGCCAGTTGTTCAGTTCGCCGGGCATGCTCAACAAACACGTCCGGAACACCAAGGCGCTTAAGCGGGACTGTGAGCCCATTATCGCTCAAAAGCTCAAGTACTGCGCTGCCAAAGCCTCCTGCTAAGACGTGATCTTCCACTGTTATCAGCTTCTCGTAGCGCTTCGCCTGCTGAAGAAGCAGTTCTTTAGGGAGTGGTTTAACAAAGCGCACATCGGTTACACCAATGTTTAGACCACTACTTTGGAGAGAGCGCGCTGCTCTAAGACTAGGTAGAACGGTACTGCCGATGGCCAGGACCATGCCATCGCGACCCTCCTTGAGGACTTCGCCTTGGCCCCAGGCAGCTTCCGTTTCCATAACGTAGGGTTCCTCAGCCTCTGTACGGGGATAGCGAATGGCAACTGGGCCCGCTTGGGCAAGAGCTAAGCCGAGCATTCGCTTTAGTTCACCTGCATCACGTGGGGCAAGTACCGTTATGTTTGGTATATGGCGCAGGTAAGCCAGATCAAACAACCCTTGGTGCGTGGCACCATCTTCCCCTACTAACCCGGCTCTGTCTAGGCAAAAGACAACCGGCAAACCCTGCAGACAGACATCGTGCACTATCTGGTCATACGCCCGCTGCAAAAATGTTGAGTAAATGGCAACCACTGGCCGCCTTCCACCAGCCGCAAGGGCAGCTGCTAGTGTAACGGCGTGTTGCTCAGCAATACCAACATCAAAAAACCTGTCTGGATAACGCTGGGCGAATTTTGTTAGACCGGTACCCTGCGTCATGGCAGCAGAAATTGCTACTAGATCAGGATGTTTCTCTGCCAATTCCAGCATTGATTCCCCAAATACATCTGTGTAGGTGGCCTTTTTCGTACTTAGGTCTATACCGGTAGTTATGTTAAATCTACCCACTCCGTGATAGCAATCTGGGCTCTGCTCAGCCGGGAGATAGCCCTTCCCTTTTTGCGTCAGCACGTGTACCAAAACAGGTTCTTGTCGACGACGTGCGTGGCCAAAGACATTTCGCATCAGTCCTAAATCATGACCATCCAGTGGTCCAAAATAAGTAAAACCTAGTTCCTCAAAAAGGGTACCGGGCACCAGCATGTAGCGAACGGCATCCTTTACCCGCTCAGCTGTGCGCGCTACTTTGGAACCAATGGCCGGAATACGCCGTAGCAAGTACTCAATGTCGTCCTTAAGGCGGTAGTAGCCCGGGTCGGAACGCAAACGTGTTAGGTAGGCGGAGAGGGCTCCCACGTTCTTGCTGATAGACATTTCATTATCGTTTAAAACCACAATCAGTTTTTTCCTATGCTGTCCCGCATGGTTTAGGGCCTCAAAGGCCATGCCTGCTGTAAGTGACCCGTCACCAATGACTGCGCAAACATCATGCGTTTCCTGCTTAAGGTCGCGTGCAATGGCAAACCCAAGGGCAGCAGAAATCGAGGTACTGCTGTGGCCAGCACCAAAGAAGTCATAAGGGCTCTCCGTGCGTTTAGGGAAACCGCTTACCCCCCCCGCTTGCCGCAAGGTACGAAAGGCCCTCTGGCGACCAGTAAGCAGTTTATGTGCGTAAGCCTGGTGCCCAACATCCCAAATTATTTTGTCACCAGGGTTGTTAAAGATGCTATGTAGGGCTACGGTAAGCTCTACAGCACCTAGATTAGATGCCAAGTGACCGCCATTTTTTGCAACTGTGGAAACAATCTCTTGTCTAATTTCATCGCACAGGGACTGAAGACTCTTAATGTCGAATTTCTTTAGGTCGGCAGGAGAATTGACACGCTCCAATAGTCTGTCCATATGCCCTACCTCCGGCTGTTATTTCTTGCCTTGAGTAGTTCCGTTCTATGTATTCTTTCCAAAAAGGCAAAAACCTTCCCCATTTGGAAGGTAATTCGAGTGGCTTCATTAATTGAATAGTGTTTACCAATGGCTTTCCCGCCTACAGTCAATGCAGAAACCACTGCGATAAGAACCAGCGAAAGCAGATCTTCGCGTAGAAAGGGGTACTGCCTAGATAAATAAAAGACAATAGTAGCCCCTGTTGCTCCAGAGATGGTACCTGCGATATCGCCAATGACATCATTGCAGAAATTGCTCACACCCGGAGCGTGCCTGATTAGACGAATTGCCTGTTTGGCCCCAGGCACGCGTTTAGCGGACATAGCGTGAAGAGGTGGTTCTTGCGCTGCCGTAACAGCAACCCCCATGATGTCAAAAATGATTCCCAAGGCAATGATAGCCAATAAAACAATGAACGCTAAAAAAAGTGGTACGGCGCGTACCACCACGGTAGAGAGACTCCCTATGACCAAAGAAAGCCCAAAGGTCAGCAAGGCAACTCGAAAACCGTTGCGCCAGACAGCTAACTTGGAATCAGAGTCCTTCAACTTATCACACTCCAGTTTAGACCGAGCTAATGCGAAACTACATTGTATGTGGTATATGAATAAACAGGTATGTGCTGACAGGTGGTACCAGGTACAAGTAAATGTTGTGGCTTAAGGTCTAGTAGGTTTTCCCAACAATCACCAGTTCGTTACCGAACGGGCGGTTTCCCTTTACGATTGCTCCGTGCCGTCGCCGCACACAGGACTAGATTACCACTGAGTCCACACTTTAATCCTTGCCCTGATCCAATCAGATTGGGCAGTCTAGGGGTTTTCCCCGACAGTACGCTTTGTCCTCTAGCCTCTTTTGCACGTGGGGTTTCAACAGCATCAACCTGGTGTCCTTGGGCCCCTGGACAAAAGGTTGGGCTACCTGTATCCCACCCCACACACTCAAGGCAGGCTACACTGCACACAGCAGCCACCGCATGCAGGTTCTATCCCAAGCCGTAACGGTTGGTCACGCACTTGGGTCTCCGCGGAAAGTGGGTCAGGTGCCACATGCCATTGTGGTTGCCCACAATCCTTAACTCCCAGCACCAGCCGCACACTGGGCGTATACAGCCAGCACCAGGAACTTCATCGTTGTGCCCTTAGCGGATTTTTAGGCCCGCCTTCGAAAACAAAGGTACTGACTAGAATACTGCAACCACCTGTCGTCACTTAAGTTTCTCAAGAATAACGGTCACACTTATTGTACCATGTGCCTCTAATCGGAGGCAAAGGAGTCTAAAGGCGTATAAAGCTCGCTACGATGAATCCAAGGAAAGCGCCGGCGAATACCTCCACCGGTGTATGCCCCAGAAGCTCACGCAATCGTTCTTCGCGGAATCTACCGCCGTGAAACACTTCGTCAACAATTTGATTAAGCACTGTGGCTTGAGCTCCTGCGGCTCGACGCACACCCGCCGAGTCATACATAACTACTAAAGCCAAAACAATAGCAATCGCCGTCTCTGGTGCCTCCAAACCACGCACACGCCCAACGGAAGTGGCCAAGGCAGTAACCAAAGCCGAGTGAGAACTAGGCATTCCACCGGGGCTTACCAAACGGTTAAAGTCCCACTTGTGACTAGTAAGCAGGGTTAGTGGCACTTTAAGGCCTTGGGCTATAGCCCATGCAAGTAGGGACGTAAGTAGAATCTCGTTTTGCCAAAGGCCGGACATACGGTACCCCCCGGTACGACTTAATGGTCACGTTCTACAGTAAAACGGGCAAGGGCACGCAGTGGATCGGCAGCCGCGGAAAAGCTCTGAAGGGAATCTTCAGCCTGCTTTGCTAAATTGGCTGCTTCTCGACGAGCTTTCTCCAGCCCACAAAGGGTAACATAGGTTAACTTTTGTTTCTTGGCATCATGTTTCACAGGTTTTCCGAGAAGCATAGGATCGCCGGTGGCGTCGAGGATGTCGTCTGAAATCTGAAAGGCTAAGCCAAGTTTTTCCCCATAACTTGTGAGACTTGCCAATTGGTCCCGGGTTGCCCCTCCCAGTATCGCTCCAACGCGCACAGCGGAACGCAGCAGGGCACCAGTTTTGTGTGTATGGATATAGGTTAGAACCTCGGGACCAGCCGCAGCATTCCCCTGCTCCCTAATATCGGCGCTCTGGCCACCAACCATACCTTCAGGACCAGCTGCAACTGCAATTTCATAAATGGCTCGGCGTATCTGCTCAGGATTGACAGTAGCCGGGTAGTTGCTGGCGGTAAGAATAACGAAAGCCTGAGTTAATAAGGCGTCACCAGCTAAAATGGCCTGGGCCTCGCCGTATGCCTTATGATTGGTAGGCCTGCCACGGCGCCAGTCGTCATCAACCATGGCAGGTAGGTCGTCGTGAATAAGTGAATAGGTATGGATGTATTCCAAGGCACAACTTGCTGGAAGGGCAGCTTCAACACTCCCACCCACTGCCTCTGCTGCAGCCAGCGCCAGGATGGGCCGGAGTCTTTTCCCGCCAGCAAACAAACTGTAGCGCATGGCCTCTTCCAGCACCTTAGCTGGAGCAGGTAGAGTCGGCATGTACTGCTCAAGGGCCTTATCCACTAGTTGCGAGCGCTCTTTAAGATAGGCTTGAAGATCCAATTAGATTTCCTCCTCACTCGGTGCAAAAACCGTTCCCTCTAATCCTAGTACCTTCAGGCTCTTTTCAGCGGTTTCCAAAAGTGCCTGGCAATGGGCCAGCAAATCGTTACCCTCCCTAAAACACACGAGCGCTTCTTCTAGGGTAAGGTCTCCCTTTTCTAGAGCAGCGGTGAGCTCTTCCAGCCGATCCATGGCTTCTTCAAAGGAAAGCTCTTTCCTCTTGCGCCCCACTATTCTTCCCCCTCCGCATGGGTTTCCACGCGCACAGCAAGACTACTATCGGCAAATTTTACGATCAAAATTTGACCCGGCTTTGCCTGGTCAGCTCTCGTAACAGGAGCCAAAGTCTCCCCATCCTGTACTAGGGCAAAACCCCGTGATAGCACGGCTAGAGGGTCTAGCACCGCCAAGGTTCTTTTCAGGTTTTCCACTTTAGATTGTCGTCGCTCCAGGTACTGAATGGTGCTGTGTCTAAACACATTTTTGATATAGGTCAAGGCGAGTTTTTGGCTGGAAAGAAGGGAAGCTGGATCACGCCAAGGTTGCGCCAGAATTTGGCGTTCTAAACGCTGGCGAGAACGTTCTAAGTACTGGCGGGCACCTTCGCGCAAACGCATAGCGTAGGTGGAGAGCTCGTACCGCAACTGGCTCCGTTCTGGTACAGCCAATTCTGCTGCTGCCGAAGGGGTGGGAGCGCGGACATCTGCAGCCAGATCCGCCAGCGTATAGTCAACCTCGTGGCCCACAGCACTTACCACAGGAACTTTAGATGCAGCCACAGCGCGGGCAACCTGTTCATCGTTAAAGGTCCATAGGTCCTCTTTGCTACCGCCGCCGCGCGCCAAGATGATGACATCCAAATGGACCTCGTCGTTTAGACGTTGCAATGCCGCCACAATTTGCCTCGGAGCATCAATACCCTGCACCTGAACTGGAGCTAAGACCAACTCAATGCCGGGGTGACGTCGTTTGGACACAGCAATGATGTCCTGCAGGGCCGCTCCTACGGGAGAGGTTATCAGCCCTACCCGTCGCGGTAAGCGAGGCAGAGGGCGTTTGCGCTCCGCGCTGAAGAGTCCCTCCTGCGTCAACCTCTGCCGTGTTTGCTCTAAAGCTAGGAACAGGGCCCCGAGCCCATCTGGCTGCAGTTCGCGTACATAAAACTGATAACTGCCGCTTTGTTCATAAACCCTGATATCGCCAAAAGCAAGAACTCCTAGACCAGATTCAGGACGGAAGCGCAGCCTTGTGCTGAAACTGCGAAACATTACGCAACGCAGGCTGCTTCCCTCGTCTTTCAAAGTAAAGAATATATGGCCTGATGAGTGGTAGTTAAAGCTACCAATTTCCCCTCGAACCCAAATCCCGGCCAGGCGAGGATCTGTCTCTAGCCGTCCTTTCACCAACTTCGTCAGCTCGGGTACGCTATAAATCAGGGCGGGTAAAGGACGTGCACTATACATTTTGCTCCCCCTTTAGGGCCGTGAGCACGAGGTGGGCTATGCCAACAGCGTTATCGCTACTGAGTCTTGGCGGTGCAAAAAAAAGCCGTGCACTTACCGCCGGATGTTGCAACCGCTCAGCGAGACGAGTACGAATAAATCTGTTACTAGCAACACCACCAACAAAAAGAACATCCCTTATACCACTCTCATCGATTATAGGACGTAGCACTTTCTCTAGTGCGTTGGCGATGCAGCGAAACACCGCCCGAGCTAGGGCTACTCGGTCGGCTCCTTGCTCTATGAGCCGTAGTGCAGCACTGGTTGGCCCGGAAAAGCTCAGGTTCTTGCCTATTACAGGTGCCGGCAGGGAAATCTCTTGGGTGGTCATGCTCTGAGCCATCTTCTCCAAGGCTGCTCCAGCTGGAAAAGGTAGCCCCAGGGCTACCCCTATTCTGTCTACAAACTGTCCCGCATTGAGATCCAGGGTACGGGCCAGTACGGAGATATGGAACCCGCCTTGAGTGTCCGTAACAGAAAGGACCTCGCTGGTACCACCGGAGATATGTACAGCTAGAAACTCGGATGCACCGGGTCCTTGCGCACCAAACCTTCCCGCCGCAATGTGCCCC
>JAAYHG010000176.1 GCA_012735455.1 Bacillota bacterium | reverse complement strand
TATAACATTTATCTCGTAGGCCCGCCTGGATCAGGCAAAACCATGCTTGCCAGGCGCCTGCCTGGTATTTTACCAGCCCTGACCTTCGACGAAGCTCTGGAATTGAGCCAAATCTACAGCGTGGCTGGACTCTTGAACAACAGTAAGCCCCTGGTTACCGAGCGTCCCTTCCGAGCTCCACATCATACCATCTCCGCTGCTGGTCTCGTCGGTGGAGGCCGCATCCCACGTCCGGGCGAAATCACCCTGGCACATCTGGGTGTGCTATTTCTAGATGAGTTCCCCGAATTCCCGCGCAGTATCCTCGAAGCCCTGCGCCAACCTTTGGAAGACGGCGTACTCACCATCTCTCGTGCTCAGGCCAGCTATACTTATCCGGCTCGCCCCCTTATAGTGGCGGCTAGTAATCCTTGCCCTTGCGGGTATTACGGCGACCCCGCCCGTGATTGCACCTGTACCCCTTACGCCATCCAGCGCTACCGCTCGCGAGTCTCGGGGCCTCTGCTGGACCGTCTGGACCTTCACGTGGAGGTGCCACGGGTGCCCTATTCCGACCTCGCATCAACCGGTACAAGCGGTGAACCCTCAGCCACCATTCGTGCCCGGGTAGAGCAAGCGCGCAGTGTCCAGCGGGAGCGGTTTCAGGGTACACCAACCCGCACAACCACCGAAATGCCTCCAGTCCAGCTGCGGCGCTTTTGCCGCCTGGGTAAAGACGCGGAAGATCTTCTTCGGTCTGCCTATACCCGCCTGGGCCTCTCTGCCCGCGCCCACAGCCGGATCCTCAAGGTGGCCCGTACTATAGCCGAGCTGGCGGGCTCCGACCGCATCACGGCCCTGCATGTGGCCGAAGCCCTTCAATACCGGGCGCTGGATAGGGAAATACCAGTATAGAGATAGGCTCGGAACAACTAGGTGAGGATGTATCAGGGCTTACTACCATCTCCTAGAGTAGGGGATGTGCGGCGAATTCACCAAGTCACAGTTGTCACAGATGTCACAGAGACGAGAAAGCCAGAAGACCATCCGAATCAGCCAGCAGTCTCCCGCCTCCGCTGCGAATCCGCCCACATTGACTGCGCCCCTTGAGGTGTCCAATTCACCAATGAACCGCCGGCGGAAACCGGCAGATTACCGCCTTCTTAGTATAATCGCTATGAAATTCAGGTACTGGCAGCCGCCGGCTTCAATAGTCTTCCGGTCGCCCCGCGCGTATTCATTATCGCAGGCAAGCCAATCGTTCCATACCTCCTCATTGCTCTCCATTTCATGGATGGACAGGATATCGATACCGTGAGTCTGGCATATGATACTTCTCCAGTAATCAGCGTTATGAATGGTCTCCAGCTGGTCCGGCGTCCAGGAAAGAAGCAGTTCAGGTGGAAGATTGCCGTGGCAATCTTTTTTCATGCCAGGAATGCAAATATAGATGTATCCGCCGCGCTTGACAAACGGAAGAAGGTGCCTGCCCAGGTATTCCGTATCGTGCCCAAAATACTGGTAGGAGTCGATGCTGATAACAGCATCGAAAAACTCCTCGGCATATGGAAGGGCCGTAGCATCTGCATGAATGGGGACAATCCGGTCACTGGTCAGACCCATCTGCTCAAAGAACCGTTGGTTTTCGGTTGCGCTAACCCAAAGGTCGGTGGCGAAAACGCGAAACCCGTATTCCCTGGCCAGGAAGACGGAGGTTACTCCGCGGCCGCAACCAAGATCCATAACAGTCGCGTTGTTTGGTATTTGATGATTAAGAAGCAGCTCCTCGGTCAGCTTAATAGGGTTTGGGCCCATGAACAGATCGCTGATGGTCTTGGTGCTGTACTTTTCGGACCTTATATATTTCATGGCGAAAACATCCTTTCATTAATCGATGTAGTGGGTTCGCGGCGAGAAGCGGAACGCCCGTAACCTTACGGAGCAGAAAACGGGCGCCAAGTGATACGGCGCCCGTAAGAACACAAAGTGCCCTTTTGCGCCGCCCCGTATGGAAGGGTTATTGCACAGCAAAGCTAAGCAGCGTCATGCCGCTTTTAGGCCTGGCTTTACAATAACGTGCGTTCCTTACAGGACAATCTCCAAAAAGGCACTTCCTTTTTTCATTAATTAAGCTAAGTGTAGCACTGCACACCGGAAACAGTCAACAGATTAGTCTACATTTTTTTGCGACAATACCCCTGCGCAATCAAGAGATTGCGTTTTTTCATCCCTTTCCAGGAGTGATGCCCATGAAAACACTGTCCGGCCCCTGTGTGAAGCAACAGACAAGTCGATAAACAACCTCGCCAACAATGCACAACTACTTCCGTATCGAACTTTGTGCTTAATGGAATTCCCATACAGGACCCAGGCGTTTATCTCTTTCAATGCCCAGGTATCCTCGCAACCTCACGAAGACGCCTTGACTGCCTGACGAGAGCGAGCATGTGCAGAATTATGCCAGGCTAGCTACCGGCACGAAATACGAAAGCGGCAGGGTCTCAACTTTTGTCTATCAACTCCAGCTGGCGCATCATGTTGAAGGCAGCAGAGTCATCTCTACCACTTCCAGCAATAGTACGTCGTATGCCTCTGCTAATATGGTAACAATAGCTTGTTCAAAACAGGTCGTGACTTCCGCACTATCTTCGGCACTACGACACCGATATCACCACCCAAACCCCTGGCTCCCAACTGTAAATACCAACTCCAACAGTTCTCCTCACTCCATTTAGGACACTCTGAAAAATTAATACCTGATCCAAAGAAAGCAAGCAGGAATTTGAGTGACAGCAGCGAATATATCCACTACTGCAGGAATTCTTGCAGCCTATCCGACCGAATGCAGCAAGACCTGATGTAAGGTGGGTTGAAAAGGTGTCGAACGTAGGTAGTGGCCTTGAAGCACGCATAAAGAAGGGCTTCGGAGACCTGTCTGGCGCACAGCGCGCCCTGGCTGAGTTTATCCTGCACAACTACGAGCAAGCCGCCTTCCTGACGGCGGCCCGGCTGGGTGCGCTGGTTGGTGTGAGCGAATCCACAGTGGTACGCTTCGCTTACACCCTTGGGTACCAAGGTTGGCCGGAGCTACAGGGGGTCCTACAGGAAATGGTGAGGAGCCGCCTCAGCACAGCGGACCGCCTGCGCCTTTCGGTGGCTCCGGTGGCGGGCGAGAGCGAGTCGGTGCCACGAGAGATTCTCACGACAGATCTTGAGAACCTGCGGCGTACCCTTCAGGAACTGAAAGATGATGACTTCGACGCTGCTGTAGACGCCGTCATCGCTTCACGCGACATCTACGTGCTGGGTTCGCGCAGCGCCCATTCCCTTGCCCTCTTTCTCGCCTTTTACCTACAGATGATCGGTAAACGCGTGCGTGTGGTACCCCAGGGGGTGAGCAGTATCTTCGAGGAATTGGCCACGGTGCGCTCGGAGGATCTGGTGATCGGGATCAGCTTTCCTCGCTACACTCGTCTCACCATACAGGGATTTGAGTTCGCCCGCGCTCGGGGCGCACGAATGCTTGCCCTCACCGATAGCATTCTTTCACCACTCGCCCTGTTAGCGGACATTACGCTCACGGCGCAGAGCAACCTGGGTTCCTTCATCGAGTCCTTCGTGGCCCCCCTTTCAGTGATCAATGCGCTGTTAACAGC
>JAAYHG010000175.1 GCA_012735455.1 Bacillota bacterium | reverse complement strand
GGGTAGGGATACTCACGGCGTAACTCTTTTTCCGTGGTAACTTCCACTCTCGGCGTTGTAATCTTAACTTCTTGGCCAAGTAGCAGGGACAACGTCGTGGCCGCAGTACCCATGGAAATATTACCGATTTCTCCAAGGGCATCGATCTCTACGGAATCCAATTGGTTATCCCCAACAGCACCACGCCCCCGCAAAAGAGCATCAATTTCTTCTTGGCTGAGCAACTTCTCATCCACTACTTTCATCTCCCTTGTAGCGGCCTGTGATCTTTACCCCAACCTTATTACCAACTTGACCAGGCCGCCCCCAAAACTTTGGCTTCTCTCCCACCAGCACCTTAATCCCGCCCGCGGCCGGGGTGTCAAGCTTGATGACGTCCCCTTCCTGTAGGTTTAGCAAATCTTCAACCACGATATCTGCAGTGCCCAAGAGGGCGCTTACAGGTACCATAGCCCCAGCCAAACGTTGACGCATGAGCTCCTGATTAACTCCCAGTTCGCTCTGTTCTTGGGTGGAAAACCAATGGTGTGCACTGAGCTTGGCAGCAATCGGTTTTAGCAGGAGGTAAGGAAAGCAGAGGTTAAAGAGGCCTTCCGCCTCATCCACCTTAACTTGTAGCGAAACCAAAGCAACCATTTCTGTGGGAGCGACAATCTGTAAGAACTGTGGATTAGTCTCAAGCCGCTCCAACATCGCCCCTAAGGCGGAAATATTAACCCAGGCTTCATCCAGCAACTGAAGGATCTGTGCCATAATGCGTCCCAACACAGCCAGCTCAATGTCTGTCAAGGTACGCACACTTGCAATACCCGATGCCTTACCGCCAAAGAGACGTTCCACGAAGGCAAGAGCCAAGGAAAGGTTCACCTCGACCAACATTTGGCCGCTGAGCTCAGTTAGACTCACCATAGCCATGAGAGTCGGACTGGGCAGAGAGCGAGAGAACTCATCAAAGGTCATCTCTTGAACCGACAAGAGATTTATTTGAACCGGTGTGCGAAGGTGAGCGGCCAAATAGGTGCTAAGGAGACGTGCAAAGTTGTCGTGGAGCATATAAAGGGTGCGGATTTGCTCTTTCGAGAAACGGTTGGGGCGCTTGAAGTCATAAATCCGTATCCGTTTCTGCTCTTCTTCCTCCTTAATGTTCTCCACACTAATGCTGCCAGATGAAAGCGCGTGAAGAAGTGAATCTATTTCTGCTTGGGAAAGCACCTCTGCCACACATGTCACCTTCTCTCTACTGAACAATAAACTCAGTGAAATAGACAGCGCTGATTTCACCGCTGGTTAGTATTGCATTGAGACGCTTTACCATTTGGCTCTTGAGCTCAATGATAGCTTGGTTACCGTCCTTCAGCTCTGCAGCTTTCTTTTCCCTAAACAGGCCGATAATAATGTCCCTTATCTGGGCTTCACGCTTCTGCAGTTCCTTAGCTACTCCAGACTCACTAAGCTCCAGGGTCACCGTAGCCTTCAGGAAGCGTCGACTGTCCTGATCGGCCAAATTAACATTGAAAGTATCAAGTGAATAGGTAGGTCCAGTCCCCAGCATCTTTTCCGGTGTGGGACTTCGTTTTTGATTCAAGAGTAAGTTCACTATGCCCACGGTAACTAGGGTAAAGAGGACCGACACAGCAATGACCAGAAGCACTATCTTAAGGGGTGACATACCCCCCTTACCCTCACTCATTTACCCACCTCCTTCCTGCTCCAGGCGACCCCAGGGCTCCTGCTTTGCTAAATTGGTGCGCAGAATCACAATGTCTACCCGTCGGTTTTGTGCACGATGCTCGGGGGTATTGTTGGGAGCTAGCGGTCGCCACTCCCCATAGCCAGCAGCCGAGAGATGCTGTGGCCTAAAACCGTGGTTATCCACCAGATACCTGACCACTCTAGTAGCACGGTTGGTGGATAGCTCCCAATTACTTGGATAACGGTAGGTATTTATCGGCAGGTTATCCGTGTGACCCTCGACCCTGATATGATTGGGAACGTCTGTCAGGAGTTCCGCCACGCTGTCAAGAATAGAACGTGCCTCTGGCTTTAGCTCAGCCCTACCCAAATCAAAGAGGACAGTATCGAGAAAACGAATTACCAGACCTCGCTCCTCAAAGGAAGCCTTTATCGTAGACTCAAGGCGGTTTTCTCTTACGTAGTCGTCGATCTCAGTGAAGATCTCTTCTAAGCGGCGCTGCTCCGATTGCCACTCAATTGTCGCTTCATCTCCCAGCCCTCCCGGAAAAGCATCGGTGCCGAAGGAACTCCCGCCATCGAGAACCCCTAGGGCTCCCTGAACTGAGATGATAACATCCTGAAAGCGGGCAATATCTATGCGCGAGAATGAAAACAAGAGCACAAAGAAGGTAAGTAGAAGGGTAGTCATATCAGTAAAGGTGGTCATCCAACCGGGAGAGGACGGAAGATCAATACCGAAACTGTGGCGCTTGCGTCTGGCCATGGCCTATCCTCCCACCTGGGCTCTTGTTCGGGCCTCGAAGTGACGGGCCTTGGGCGGGAGAAAGGCCTTAAGTTTTTCCTCAACCAAACGCGGGTTTTCTCCCGCCTGCAGTGACAAAACCCCCTCAATAACAAGTTCTTTCAAAAGGATCTCTTGGGCTGAACGGACGCTGAGCTTTCCAGCCACAGGAATGCAAATCAAATTCGCAAACAGGGCACCGTAAAAGG
>JAAYHG010000174.1 GCA_012735455.1 Bacillota bacterium | reverse complement strand
GCTGCTGACAGAGGCCCTTGCTAGAGAGGCCGTAGCTGAGTTTGTGGCTTTTCTAGAGGAGGCAGACCTTACGAAGGCTGCCAACGCCAACATGAAGGAAGCTCTTGAGCGGAACATCGCATATCTCGAGATAGCCCACCGTCTCTTGAATCCTGACACCACTGTCGCCCTCTATCCGGCTACCGCCGACCTGGTGGAACAAGAACTGGCCCTCATTAAGAACCAGGCGCCTGCTCCCTCCCCCCTCTTTAAACAGAACCTGGATTACAGCCAGTTCAAGGTACGGGGACACTTCACCCTCTCGGCAGAACTATCCCGGTACTTCCAAGGCCTAAAGTGGTTCGGGCACATTCCCCTGGCCCTGACAAAAAAAGTGCCCGGCTTGCAGGGAGTGGAAGAAAAACCCGCTGAGATAACCTTTCGCCAGGCCCTGGCCCTAACCAAAATCCTCTCCAAGTCTGAGAATAGGGTCCTCCAAGCCCTTTGGGAGACGGTCTACATTACCACCTCCGCCATGGTTGGCGAGGCTGATGACATTACCTTTCACCAAATGGCAGCAATGGTCCAAGAAGTGGCCGGCGTACCTGCGGGCAAACTGGACCTTAAGAACCTGGCCCTTGAGGACTTTTTTGCCTACGCCACCGAGCACCTGCCCCGAGCCAGCATAAACCAATACACCGACTTGGCTTTCCGGGTTTTTGGTGAACGCTACACTCTGGACGGAGATATACTGGATGAAGTCACCCACTTCCCCGAGCGCCGTTTCCCTTCGCACCTGGACGTGGCCGCCGCCTTCGGCTCTCATCTCGCTTGGGATATCCTAGAGAAGGAAGGGCATTTTGATCTAACAGCGGACCAAACCTACACCGTTTATGACAGCTCCGGCAACTCCTGGGAAGTCACCTATCCTGGAAAGCAAAGACAGTCAGCGCAGATCCCCTGGTCCGACTACCCCGCTAGCCTGGAACGTATGCACGCCAGGGTCCAGAGTCTTCCTGATACCTTCTGGCAGCGCAACATCTACAACGGCTGGCTCGATACCCTGCGCCTCTTAATCAATCAAGACCGGACAGCTTTACCTGCCTTCATGCAAACCGAGGCCTGGCAACTCAAGGACCTCGCTACTATGGTGGGAAATTGGGCCGAACTGCGACGCGATACCATCCTTTACAGCAAGATGGCTGTCGCTGAAGCTGGAGGTGACGAGATAAGAGCCAAGGGCTACGTTGAGCCGCGCCCGGACATTTATCGACAGCTAGGCTGGCTGACGGAGTACCTGGCGGCAACCCTGGAGCGCTTCTCTCTCCTCACACCCCACCTCCAGGAATATATGAGCAGTTATCACGAACTGGTGGATACCTTGGCTGAAATCAGTCGCAAGGAATTGGCTGGAGAAACACTCACCCCCGCAGAGCAGGACTTTATTCTCTGGATAGGCGGCCGACTGGAGGAACTGTTCATAAAGGCGTACCTGAGCAGCGACAACACGTCCCTCTCCCTTCCAGATGAATCTGCCGTCATTGCCGATGTCCACACATCTTACGACCCCCAGTACCCTGACACAGGCATGGTCCTGGAAGAGGCCTCCGGCCGCATGGGAGAAATCTTTGTTCTTGTCCCTATCGACGGCGAGTGGCACCTCACCCGCGGGGCCGTCTTCAGTCCTTACGAGTTCATCTCCGCCGATCGTTTCTCCGACGAAGACTGGCAGCGCCTTCTGCAGGACGAAAAAAATCCACCGCCGCCCACTTGGATGGAAAGGATCATCCTGCCCAACTAAGGATACGGTTATTAAGCCGCGATGAACAGTTGTCAAGTCTTCAGAAGCGACTTCTCTGAGTGGGTCCAGGAGGCGAAAACAGTGTCTCAGAAGCCAATTTCCATCGCCCGCGAACTCGGGCTAACCATACTAAGACCTCTAACGAGCAAAAAAAATGACGTCTTTCTGGTCAGCCAAAAGGACGAGAAGCTGGTCCTTAAGGTCTATAGGCCACAGTTTAGAAAACGAGCCTCCCGCGAGTGGGCTACGCTAGAAGAGGCTTTCAGCAAAGGTTTGCCCGTCCCGCAGCCTTTGGCCTATTTTCGCGACTCCGCCCTTCTCCTTACTTACATCACAGGGGAAAACTTGTGCGATGCTTTCAACTCTGCCCCTAGCTCTGCTTACGTACAGGCCTTGGCGCGCTGGTATAGCAACTTTCATCTGGCCTTGGCGCGCACTGGTGGGCAGTGTGTGCTCAAGGGCGACTCCATCCTGAAGAATTTCGTCCTCAGCTGGAAGGCAGGTAATACTGCTCGGCCACAGCTTTACGGCGTGGATTTTGAGGAGAGCATAGTCGGCGACCCTGCTCAGGATGTCGGCGAGATCTGTGCCTCCATTTTGAACACAGACCCTATGTTTACAGAGGAAAAAACCATCTTATGTCAAGAGTTGGTCGACACCTATGTTACTCTTACCGGCTATCCCCACCGCAAGAAGATCATACAGGCTATCGCAGCCGCCCTGCACATCACAGCACAGTGGCGCCCCAGGCAGCGGGACTACCTCCTGAAACAAGCCGCTGCCATTGCGGCAGAAGGTCTGCACATTCACCCGGCTACCTAGAAAAGAAACAATAGCAAAGTAGAAAGAACAGCGGGATAGCCAGGATGATTATCCTGTCTTTAGTAGACAGGGCCTGAGAGGACATGAAGGTTCTTTCAGGATGCAAACCGAAGGCACGTCCCTCCATGGAAATTGTCAGATTATCCACCCGGCTCAGAGCCGAAATAACCAGCGGCACATAAAGATACCTGACTGCACGCAGAAGGTTTTTGAGCGAAAGACCCTCCAGCTCGATCCCCTTGGCCATTTGGGCGTTTTTCACCTGTTCCAATTCCAGGTGAAAGATAGGAATGAAACGAAGAGCCGTTATAAGAGCGAACCCAAACCGGTACGGCAAGCCTAGCTGCATCAAAGCATAGGCTAGCTTATTCGGGTCGGTGGCCACCACAAAGAGATAACTAGAACCAATAATATTGATAAACCGCATCATCAGCTTTAACCCTTCCCTAAGTCCTTCAGACCGTATGGAGATATGTAGTGGACCCCAAGAAAAACGCCAAAGCAGAACACCCTCTCCCACTGCTAAGGCTTGGACAAGAAAGATAAGGAGCCCAAAGAGATAAATAAACCTCAGTTTGCGGAGTGGAAAGGTTGATCCCAAACCTGCCAATGCGTAAAAAACTGCAAGCAAGCCAAGAAAGAAGCCTTGCCCCAGAACAGAAGGCACAGCAATAACTGCGGTGCTAAAGCTAAGAAGCAGCACTAGCTTGACCAGGGGATGAACATGTTGCGCCCGGGAACAGCTCCCGCGATATGTCAGCCCGGGATAAGAACCCTGTAGGCCGGATATTCTCCCTCTGTGGGCAGTATCACGAGATAGGTTCATCAGGATTACCCTCCTTCTCCCAGGCGGGTAGATACTCATCCCGTCCCATCTTTGCTAGCTGTGCCAGAGCTTCATCCACTGGTGCATTGATGAGCAATTTCCCTTTTTCCAGAAAAAGAATTCTTCGGCAGCAAGCAATTACTACATCAGGTTCGTGACACACCAACAGGGTCACACCCCCTTGGGCCCGATGTCTCTCTATGGCATTAAGGAGAAAGCTCAACCGGTGTCTATCTTGCCCGACGAGTGGTTCATCGAGGATAAGAACCCGCGGAGAATAAGCCAGGACAGAGACTAAGGTAAGTCTTTTTTTCTCCCCCAAGCTCAGACAGAAGGGATTCTCAGTCTTATACTGTCTGAGCTCAAACTCCTCCAGGAAACGGTCAACTCCGGCCATGATCTGATCCGGTGCTTTTTCGCTTAAAGAGAGCGCGGCGAGCATAGCCTCCTTGACAACGGTCTTCTCAAAAATTTGGTGGTTAGGGTTCTGAAAAATGAGGCCCATCTCCCGGGCTCGACGACTAGCCTTCATTCCTGTGACATCTTGTCCAGACAAATAGATCTTACCCTGCCTGGGTTTGAGAAGTCCAAGTAGTGACAGCAAGAGTGTGGTCTTGCCACTGCCATTGTCCCCCATGAGGGCCAGCGTCTCTCCTGGATAAGCAGAAAAACTGATGCCGGAGAGCACATCTACATCCTGATAACCCACACGCAGATTATCTACCATAAGCAGCGGGTCTTTCTTTTCCTTATTGACAAGCCCGACGTGCAGCTTACATGGTTGTGAAAAGGCAATCCGAGGTTTTGTCCCCACATCGGTGGGGACATATCTTCTTCTAAACTCCTTAGGACTACCCCGCTGGATAATCTCCCCTCTATCCATAACCAACAGCTCATCAGAGATAGCAGACAGACTCTTTAGCCGGTGTTCAATGACAATAATAGAAATCCCTTGTTCCGTCCTTAGTCTTTCTAAGGTCTGTAGTACCTCCCTAGTACAGGAAGGATCCAGATTTGCTGTGGGTTCATCCAGGATGAGAAGGGAAGGAGCCATAGCCAGTACCGAGGCAATGGCCACCCGTTGTTTTTCTCCTCCGGAAAGGGTGTGAACCTGTCGATCTAGTAAGTCCAGCGCTCCCACAGATCTCAATGCGTTGTCCACCCGTTCTTGAATCACTGCCTGGGGTAGGCAAAGGTTCTCCGGACCGAAGGCCACCTCATCTCTAACTGTCAAGGTACAAAGCTGCGCTTCGGGATCTTGTTGGACCAAACCTACAATTCCGGCCAGTCCACCAGCCGGGTATTCCCTGGTATCCTTTCCTTGAATGTAAACAGCACCAGACATCTCTCCCGGATAAGCATGGGGGATGAAACCCGCCAGACACAAGGCCAGGGTGGATTTCCCACAACCGCTGGGACCGGTTATTGTCAGGAATTGCCCCGGGTATACCTTTAGCTTAATGCCTTTCAGTGCTGGAAAAGCAGCCCCACTGTATGTAAAAGTAAGGTTTTCTATGTGAACAACCGGTTCCACCATAAGAGACTCCCTTCATGCGTCCCTGCCAAATCACCAAAAAAAGCTTCTTGCCCGGGCATTAGAACCTTATTCAACGACAATCTTGTTAACCATCCTTATCCAGTATCCTCCTTCATAGTTTCCGGCAATCAAGCGCAGCATATCTCCTTCACGAATGAGCAGCATTTTGTCATCCTTCAAGACATCTTGTAACTGAAACTCCACCGTGTAACCATCTGTTGCCATAATCTTGACCTTACTGGCCTCATCCAGTGGGCCAGACTCCTCCAGGATTATCCTTAGCGGCACGCCTGTATAGTCCTGGGGCGGAACATACTTGATCTGTCCCTGCAATTCAGCAGTGATAGTTGTCTCATAGCGACTGTAGTGGTCAACATGAAAGGAAAAAGATTTCTCTACTAACCCTTCCACCTGGCAGCGAGGCCCTACCCAAGGGGGCTCAAAGACAGCGGCAAAATAATAGACTGCCCCGCCTGACAGAAGCAGTATCAACACCGAAGTAATAACCAGCCTTGCTGTAAGGCAAGCCGTTTTTTCCCGCCTGCCAGAGGAGACTTCAATTCTCCCTTCTTTAGTGGTAATGCGGACAGGCCTGGCCTGCAGCACCACTTCCAGCACGCTGTGACCAAAATTTCCTGCCAGAAGGACACCGGAAACAAAGGCTAAAGCACCGAAAAAAATGAGATAAGTGACCGGTGCACCGCTAAAATAAAGCCATTGAAAAACAAAGACGTTTGATGCAGCAGAAATACCTCCTGCCAACATATAACTTCTTACATCATGTCGCTTTGTAAGCAGCAGGACAAAATCAACCAACAGCCCTTGAACCAGGGAGACCAGGATAATGACAACTCCGTGGGTACTCCCGGTAAAGAGCTCAACAATACCTTAGAGAAGGCCAGCGACGGTAGTTGCCCCAGGTCTCCGGATCAACCCTGCCACCAGAATGAACCAAAACACGTGCAGGCCAGAGGTAAATTGGCCAGCACCGAAGGGTACACCAAAAATGCGGTTTAGCAGGTTGCCCAGGTACCCGACATAAGTACTCATGACACCCCCGATACCACTCAAGACTGAGATGATCAGCAGGTCTCGATTGCTGAGGTAATATCGCCTCAAATTCTTTGTTTTTAGCACGGTACTGCCCTCACTTCATTGCCCCTCCCCCTGGCTATCTCAACAAGAGCCGTTCTCAGTCAATGCGAATAGTCTTAACATTGCGCACCCAATAGGGTTTGTTCACATCACCTGGTTCTCTCTGCCCAACCACCAGCTGAAAGGGATAGCCTTCATCCGAATTGAATTCCTGTCCTTCTTCTTCCCAGGCCAGGATCATTTTGTATTTGGCCTCTGGATTCCCTTCAGCAATGTAATCTTCCTTCTTTACATCATCAAGTGTGAATTCTACCGTATAGCCATCAGCGGCAATGAAGCTGACTTTAGCTGCGTTATCTTTGAGTTTCACCTTTTCTTTAACCAGATGCCATACCCAAACGCCCTTAAAGTGGAAGTATTCTCTCGTCCCATAGGAATTAATGGAAAAGTAATTGGCCTCCACCAGACCTTCCTTCATGGATTTAAGCTCCTCAAGAGTGAAAGACGTCGGAGTTTCTACGCCATCTCCCTCGATAACAACCGCTCCTGGGCAGGTTTCTTGAGGCACTTTACACCCATTCGCTGATATGCAAAAGATAAGGAGCAGCAGCAAAGCTACAGTTTTTCTCAAAGGGAAGAAAGTGGGCAGCATATCTTCAGCCTCCCCTGGCGCCATGTTGCCGCCCTTAGTGTCTAGCTTGGATAGCAAGGTTTGCGCAGGCAGTGGCTACATGGATTGGGATATTGATTAGGAAGAGTCCCCACTTACGAAAACTACAGCCATGATCATCTATCTCAGTACTATTATCACTGTCAGCATGGTAGGGCTTTTTCACCAGCGTGAAACGGTCGATTATCTGTCCTTCTGCATCCTTTGCTATCATGGTTAAACGGTCACCGTGGATCTCTATCACTTGGTAGTTACTAACCCCGGTCAACTGCACGGCAACATAATCATAATCAGGCCCGACACCATAGTGTTTGTTACCTGCATTGCCTATTACATACACTATACCACGACCGTCGGCCTGAATTCTGCCATCCCTAAGTGGCTTTGTCCGCATGTACAAGTGTTGGTGCCCGCTGAGAACCAGATCTACGCCACCCTGCTCAAACAGAGGTACCCAATTAGACTGCAGATGCTCCCCACGCCAGTCCTGAACTGCCTGATACGGCGGATGGTGGCAAACCACCACTTTCCAGGTCTGCTGACTTGCACCCAAGCGCTGTAAGAGCCAGCTGGCGATTTTATCGTAACCTTCAGTACCGGGAAGTCCCATAGAGTTGCTGTTTAGGACAACTATCTGGCAGTTACCATATTGAAAGGAGTATACTGTTCCCTCGTATCCTTCCGGCCCGTTGCCGGGCACGGTAAAGGAGTTCCGGAAAAACGCTGTATCGTCGTGATTCCCTACCGCTGGCAGCAACGGGAGCTCTTTGAAAACAGGCCAGGCAGCAGCAAAAAACTGCTGCCACTCTTCGCTGCTGTTACCCTGATCTACCAGGTCCCCTCCTAGCAGAGCAAACTTAAGGTCCGGGTTTTCCGCAACAACCCGGGCCAACATCCTTCCCCAAACATCATGGCCGCCTTGAACATCCCCCATGTACAGGAACGAAAAAGAATCGCCAGAAGCAGCAGTGGTAAAAGTGGCAGGTTCACTCCAGGCCCCTTCAACACCGACCCGGTAGACATAGGTTGTATCGGGACTCAAATCCCGGAGGGTCACCTCAAAACGCAAATGGCCTTGGTAGAGGGGTCTTGCTTTCCCTGGTGTTTCTCGAGCAGCGGCAAAACTACCATTGAATTCTGAAGCCGGCAGGTATTGAAGTACTGATTGTTGAGTATCCGCCCCTGCCCGCCAGGACACAGTCAGGGTAGTAAGGGGATCCTCAGTCCACGAGAGAATGAGATGATCGGGCTGTCCTGCGTTGTGACTGTCTTTAGCCGCCGCCAGGACTGGGTTAGCAGAGAAAAAAACCAGCGGAATAAGAATAATACCAAGAAAGACCCCGCCTTGTCGTGGGCGGGAACCAAGCTCCCCGAATCTCATCCTCACTTCTCCTTCGCTATTTGATGAAATGCAACTGATAGTCTGGCTAGACTAACAGTTGGGCAAAACCCGGTCGCCTGAGCGCCCAAAGTCTTGCCCAACTGCTGTCTTCTCGTTCCTTAGCCTAATAGATTCACCACAACTGTAGCCGCCTCGGCTCTAGTAGCTTTTCCTTGAGGCCGGAAGGTTCCATCGGGATATCCGCTCATGATCCCGCTGGCTGTCACTTTTGCCACAGTTTCTTTTGCCCAAGGAGAGATACTGGCATTGTCCGAGAAGGTGGGTGCTTCCCTCACCGGAACAAGTTGTGCCGCCCGCACTACCATGGCTGCCATCTGCTCCCGGGTAATGGGATCATTGGGTCCAAATGTATTTTGATCATAACCGCTGACAATGCCATGGTATGCTGCGGTAGAAATAATCTCCCGTGCCCAGTGAGTAGCTGTATCAGTAAATACCTTGTCGCCCTGCTGCTCTAGCTCAAAGGCTCTAACGAGAATAGCAGCAAACTCAGCCCGAGTGATATTATCATTGGGTTTAAAGGTGCCATCCGGACGACCGGTGACTACTCCCAGGTCAAACAATCGCTTGATGTTATTC
>JAAYHG010000173.1 GCA_012735455.1 Bacillota bacterium | reverse complement strand
TCCAAACACCCAGTATGGTAACAATGCTGGCCACGACTCCCATACCCGCAATGACAGTTAGACATACGGCTATTGCCGCCATAACGAACGGAGCCCAGCGCAGGTTTATATCACCGCGGCCGCCGAGCATAGGGCTAAAAACCTCGCGGGCTTTGGGCAAAACCCCCTTCAGAAGCACTCCCACCCCCGCCCCGACAATGAGGCCAATGCCAAAACTGTCTTTGATTGCTGTAGCTGTCTCCAGGCTGAGATAACCACCATTTACAGTCAAGGGAATGAATAGAAGATAACTGAGTACGGCACCTAAGAACCAGGTTCCCATAAAAAGAGGGCCAATAAGGTACCCAATACCTGCCGCCATGGGTGACACCCAGACTCCGAACTGGATATTGCGCTGCCAGAGTGCTGCCGGCATCAAGGCAGCTGGGATCTTGCCCCACTGGTCACGCAGGGCAGTTATTACAGCGGCTACACCCAGGGAACCGAAAAGCCACTTGGCCTTTTGCCCGCCCTCATCACCAGCCAAGACGGTTTCCGCAGCCGCAATACCCATGGGAAAGGGAAGCTGCTCTACTTCAATGAAGTGGCGGCGCATGGCAGCCACAAAAATCACACCTAAGATGGTGCCACTCAGGGTCACAGCGAGCAAAGGCCAAAAACCTACCACCGCCTCAGGATCCAGCATCCAAATTCCTGGAACGGTGAAGGCAACACCGCCCGCCACCATGGCTCCAGCGGACATGGCTGTGTGGGCAACGTTTATCTCATTGAGATTCGTACGTCCACAAGCCTTAAGTACAGTAAGGGATAAGATAGCCACAAAGATCGTCGGCCAAGGCAGTGCCCCCATGCGCAAGGCCACATACATAGAACTGGTAGTTATGATTATCGATCCTGTGATACCAAGTACGATCGCCCGGAGGGTAAATTGCTCCTCAAAGGACGAAGCATACCCCACTCGGTTCTGTTCCTCCATCTTGTTGTCCTCCCTTCTACTAGAGCGAAAACCCAGCCTTGACAGCGCAACTGGGAACGCAAAACTTAGAAGTTAGAAACTCTGCGTTATAATAAAGTCTATCAGTTTTTCAGTTTCCCGCCAGGTAAAACCTGGAATACTTGGCGATAATCCGGACTGCCGCGCAGCAGCAACGTCACCAAATACAGCCACGAGCCTTCCCGTCATACGGGTAATAGGTTCGGAAACGCCACGACGAAAAACGGCAATCTTGGGAAAGGGACCGCTCTTCAGTCCCTCCAGCAAGACAATATCTAGCGGACCGAACCAGTCTCGTAGCCGCTCGACTGCAGCTTCCGCCCCAAGCTCATAAAACAAAGTGGCCCGCTTGGGCGTGAGCAGAGCTACCGCTTCGGCCCCCGCCTGAACAAAACGCCAGGTGTCTTTGCCAGCAGTATCCGTCTCAACATCTTCGTGAGTGTGTTTCACAGCAGCTACCTTCACCCCGCGGCGAACTAGCCCTTGAATTAGCTCCATAAGGAGGGTGGTTTTCCCACTACCTGAGGTACCTACAAAGCTGATAACGGTCGGGGAGGGCCGCTGCGCCGCCGCCCCGTCATTAGCTGTCTTACCTGTCTGGCCTAGCGGCAGGGAATGCATCTGGCCACTGGCAGAGTCTATATAGAAAAGGCGGCACCGTAAGGGTTCTCCCACCCCAGTCAAGATCTTGATCACCTCCTGTACCTCTAAGGAGGCAACTAAGGCGGCAGTAGCAGCCAGGTTGCCTGTTTCCACCTCAATGCCACGCTCGCGGCCGGTGACGGAACCATAAATCTCTGCCAGCCCTGGATCACCAGGAAAAATGGTTAGTACTTGACCTAGGAAACCAGCAATTGCACCATGTACAAGGGGAATGTTTGATGCCCGTGCTGCTGCTTCTAAAGCAAAACGGGCGGGCAGGTTATCTAAGGCATCTACCACAAGGTCTGCACCCTGCAGCAAGGCTCTGGCGTTCTCAGGAGTCAACCGTTCCTGGAAGTAGGTCACCTCTGTGGCCGGATTAATGGCCCAGACCCGTTCTCGTGCTACCTCTACCTTAGGCCGGCCCAGGTCCGCCTCCCGGGCAAGTATCTGCCGGTTAAGATTATTGTCGCTGAAAACGTCGTTATCTATCAGGATGAGTCTCCCCACTCCCATGCGAGCCAGAAGCTCCACCACAAGCCCACCCAACCCACCGCAGCCTACCACCGCCACCGTTGCACGAACCAGACACAGCTGCCCCTCTTTGCCAATAGTACCGATATTCCTCAGGTAGCGGCCAGGTACTATGCCCCCTTCTAAGGCAATAAGTTCTACCTCCCTCCGAGATACGTCACAAGTACGCGCAATCTCGCCACAGGCTGTGAGCGAGAGAACCCGCTCTGTCTTCTTGCCCACCTGCGCCGGTTCCGCCGCCTCCTGAACCATATTCTTGATGGCTTGAGCCTTGGCCGCCGCATCCATTTTATTCACCTTCCTTGCTTCGTTTTTCGCCAACTACCCAGGTAAACCCTGCTAACCAAGAACACACTTTACTAGAACTTTTGTTCCCTTTATGAACTTTATGTACTTAATGCCCCAGCTGCCTGATAGGGCAGGTATTTCTCACCTGAATGTAGAACTTAATATATATTATGGTCACACAATTCACTCTTATAGTACAAGGGGCCCTTTAGTTAATTTCTAGACGGGGAGGACGAGGTATATGCAAGTCAAGGAGGAACTCTGTGTCGGTTGCGGCCGCTGTGTGCTCTACTGTCCGGTTCAGGCTATCAGTCTCAGCGCAGACAGGAAACTGGCCGTTATTGACCAGGATGAGTGTGTCGAGTGCGGCGCCTGCCTCAGGAGTCCTGCATGCAAGACTGGTGCCCTTTATCAGCCAGAGCTAACCTGGCCCCGTGCTGTCCGCAGTCTTTTGAGCGATCCCCTTACTATCGCTCCTGAAAGCGGCATTAGCGGTCGCGGTACGGAAGAAATGAAGACCAACGATGTTACTGCGCGCTTCAAGCGCGGCTATGCTGGAGTAGCCGTGGAGGTGGGTCGGCCCCTCCTGGGCGCGCGCCTTAGGGATGTAGAAAAAGTGGCACAAGCCATCGCACGTTTTGGTGTTGAATTTGAAAAGATTAACCCCACCACCAGCCTTATGGCAGATCCCAAGACAGGCAAGTTCAAGGACGATCTCCTAGACGAAAAGGTGCTCTCGGCCATTATTGAGTTTGCAGTGCCTATCGAGAAGCTACCTGACGTTCTTTACACTCTGGAACGAGTCTCCCACGAGATAGACACTATCTTTACTGTGGATGTATGCTCGCGCTGCAATCCAGACGGCTCCATTCCCCATGAGGAACTCCTGGCCCGCGGTAACTGGTGGTATTCCATTAACGTCAAGACCAACGTGGGCTTGGGCCGACCCCTAGCAGCAGAGTAGCAGGGAAATAAGCTAGGCTGAGGAGGTAACGAAATGACACATACGCTGCACCGCATCGGCAGCTATAACGACTTGACCGAGGATTACGTGTTTCTCATGATGCCGTCCAAAGGGATCAACGTAGAAGGATCCGGTGAAAAACTGCGCACCTTTTTGGAAATGGCCTTGAGGCATAATCCGGTCATTATCGGTGACGCCCGCAAAGGCAACGCCTACCACCAGGGTGGCATTGACAACCTGCTGGCCAATATTGAAGATCAAGCAGTAGTGCAAGCGGTGTTTGACAATAAGGAAACAGTTGTTACCCTACTTAAAGAACTGAAAGAAGCTGACCTGGGCATGTCAGTGGTGGTTTCTGGCATCGCCACTGAGGTGCACGAGGCATGTAGGCAGGCGGGATTGGAGCGCCACACCGTAGAACACTCCCTGGGCCGCTGGGGCCGCACCGACAAACTACCGCCGCGGCAAATTCTGGAAATAACCAACATGTGTGGACACTCCATGGTCCCGGCCCAACTGGTCTACAACATGCTGGCTGACATAAGAACAGGGCGCAGAACAGCCGAAAATGCGGCAGGAGAGCTGGCTAAGCCCTGTATGTGCGGTATCTTTAATACAAAACGGGCAGCCCGGCTCTTGGCTGCACTGGCAGAAGCTTTCTAGAATAGGAACCTAACCAGAAAGAAGGTGGGAGTAACTAAGAAATCATTTTGCACCAGAAAAAGAAAAGATAGATAGGAGGGGCATTCACATGCGGAAACGCACACTGGTATTAGTAGCCAGCCTCCTGGCACTAACACTTCTCGCCGGGTGTTCAGGTGGCCAACAACAGACCTCGCCTGGCGCTAATTATCCGGAAAAACCCATTAACTACGTGATCCCTTGGAGTCCAGGCGGTGGCAGCGACGTCATGGGGCGCATGGTGGCGGATATCATACAACAGAATAAGTTCCTGCCCCAACCCCTGGTAGTTGTAAACAAGCCAGGCGGTAGCGGCGCCGTGGGTATGAACGAAGTGGCACAGAAAAAGGGTGATCCCTACACCATTATCGGCGTAGTGTCAGGACAAATCAGTACACCCATCACCACTGGCGCTGAGGTCAAGGCCTCCACCTTTAAACCCATTGCAGCTTTAGCCCTGGATGAATTCTTTCTCTTGGTAAAACCCGAATCCGAGTTCCAAACGCTGCAGGACGTCATCGACTATGCCAAGGCCAACCCTGGTAAACTCACCATGGGCGGCACCGGTACCGGCTCTGAAGACCACATGTGCGCCGGCCTGTTGATGGACGCCGCCGGTATTCAAGTAGAGTATATCCCCTTTGATGGCGGCGGTGAGGTCATGAGCGCCCTCCTAGGCGGGCACGTACAGGTGGCCTGGGCCAATCCTTCAGAGTGTGCCTCTCAGCTAAAGGGAGGGCTGGTCAGGGTTCTAGGCGTCATGGCACCGGAGCGGACAAAAACCTATCCCGACATCCCAACCTTTAAGGAACAGGGTGTAGATGCTGTCTTCCAGCAGATCCGTGCCATTTCTGGTTCGCCTGACATGCCCGACTACGCGGTAGAAGTAATAGCCGAAGCCCTTAAGAAGGTAAGTGAATCCGAACGCTGGCAGAAAGAATACATTGAGAAGAACGCCCTCACCTCCCGTTACCTTGGCCCGGAGGAGTACGGTCAGGCTATCGCAGAGGCTGAGAAGCAGTACACTGAGATTCTCACTAACCTTGGTTTGGTCAAGAAGTAGGAGCACGATTAGACGGTAGAGAGAAAGGAGTGGCTGCTGGCTCTTGATACACCACCGCCACAGCCCTCCTTTCACACACATCACCAACTGGAGGTTACAGCGATGTCAGGCGACCGTATAGCGGGTTTGTTAGGAATGATCTGTGGACTATATTGGGGTGTGATGGGCTACAACTACGGCATCTGGGGCCAAACCGGACCAGCCAGCGGCTTCATTCCGGTGACCTTTGGTTCGCTTACTTTTGTTCTCAGTGCTATACTCTTTGGGCAAACATTTGCGCAGGGCGGAATTAGGTTTAGCATCGAAGAGATACGAACTGTAGTCCTTATCTCTGTTTTTACGGGTACAGCCATCTTTCTCCTGAATAAACTGGGCACTATGCCTACTCTGGGGCTACTCATTCTTCTCTGGTTGCGCTTCCTCGAGCGTTATCCCTGGGCAGCAGCTATTAAGATCAGTGCGGGCACCATCGCCGTGGCCTATTTCGTGTTCGTGGTTTGGCTGCAAGTACCACTTCCTACAGGCTGGCTGGGCTTCTAAGGAAAGGCAGGGTCTAACATGGATATTCTCTCTAACCTAGTTACAGGTTTTGGCCAAGCACTGCTTCCTGTGAATATCTTCTTCGCCCTGGCAGGAGGAGTCATGGGGGTCATTGTCGGGGCTTTGCCCGGCCTTGGTTCCATTGCCGGTGTGGCACTCTTGCTCCCGCTCACCTTCAAACTCAATCCTACCTCAGCCATTATTATGCTGGCAGGCATCTACTATGGCAACATGTTTGGCGGCTCCATCAGTGCCATCCTCATTAAT
>JAAYHG010000172.1 GCA_012735455.1 Bacillota bacterium | reverse complement strand
TTATCTGCCAGGACGAGAAGTCACAGATTAAGAACCGTGAGAAGGCCATGCGTGTTCTCCGGGCCCGCCTTTTGGACCAGGCACAGGCACAGCAGCGGGCCGAAGTGGACGAGGCCAGGCGCAGCCAGGTCGGGACCGGTGATCGCAGTGAGCGGATCCGTACCTATAACTTCCCGCAGAACCGCATCAGTGACCATCGCATTGGCCTCACTGTGCACCAATTGAGCGCGGTTTTGGAGGGTGACTTGGACCAGATAATCGAACCTCTCATCACCACTGACCAAGCTGAAAAACTACGTCAGGTGGAGTAAGGTGTTTACACTGCGCGATGCTTGGCGCGAGGGCAGAGCTGCCCTGGCGCAGAGCGGTGTTGAGACGCCGCAGCTGGACAGTGAAATCATCATACGTTACTTGACCTGTAAAGGCCGGGAGGAGTTTTACCGTGATTTAGGGGAACCCTTTCCGGCTGAGCTACTTGCTCGCTGCTACCAGCTTCTGAGGGAGCGCGGGCGGGGCGTTCCAGTGGCCTATCTTGTGGGCGAGAAAGAGTTTTTTGGCTTTTCCTTTAAGGTTACCCCGGCAGTCCTTATCCCGCGGCCAGAAACAGAAATACTCGTGGAGACGGCCCTGGAGCTGTGGCAACAGGGCGACCTACCGGTTTCTCCACGAATACTGGATATCGGCACAGGAAGTGGTGCTATAGCCATAAGCCTGGCCCTTAAGATACAAAACGCCGAGGTAGTGGCGACCGACGTTAAAGCGGAAGCCCTGGCGGTTGCCCGGCAGATCGCCCTGCGCCTAGGTGCGAAGAATACATTTTTTCGACACGGGGACCTGTGGCAGGCTCTTGAAACCGCCGAATCGGACTCGGGGCCCCGCAGTTTTGATCTTGTGGTTTCGAATCCTCCCTACATTCCCAAGGGCGAGCTCATGAGACTGACCCCGGAGTTGCAACAGGAGCCGAGAGAGGCCTTGGACGGGGGCGAGGATGGTCTGGATTTTTACCGTCGTATTAGCGCTGGTCTTGGACAGGTGCTTCAGCATGGCGGCTGGGTACTCCTGGAAGTTGGGCAGGGGCAGGCGCCAGCTGTAAGAGAACTGCTGGCCCAAGCAGGTCTTACTGTGTTCCCTCCTGTCTGCGATCTCAGCGGTGTGGAGCGGGTTGTTAAGGCCCGGCAACAGGAACTCTAGTCAGATGCTGTTTGCTTACTTATTCTCACCACTGCGAGTCGCTGTGTGGCCAGGGCAGCGACAAAACATTTGATGATATCTCCCGGGATAAAAGGCAGTGCTGCAGTCAAGAGGGCTGGCCCGATTCCGGTGTTGGTGACAAGAGCAAAATGGGGTATGCCCAGGGCATAGATCAGGACGATTCCGCCTACGAAGTTGGCACCGAGAGAACGCAAGAAGCTTGGCTTTTCAGTCCTTTCTACCAGGAGACCGATCAGGCCTGCTGCCAGTGGCCAGCTGAGGATGAACCCTCCAGTGGGTCCCAGAAACACCCCTGGTCCTCCATTAGGACCTGCGAAAACTGGAAACACCAGTCCGGTAAGATTGAATACCACAAGGGCGAGAAAGCCGAGCCGACTACCCAGCAGACTTCCGGCCAGCATCACACCGAAGGTCTGTCCTGTAATGGGCACAGGGCTAAAAGGAAGCGGGATCCTTACATAACCAAGAGCCGTCATGAGAGCCACAAAGAGAGCAATATAGATCATTTTACGCAGTTTTAGCCCATTCACCAGCCGTACCTCCTTACGTTGGAGTATGCCTTATGGGAACATGCTTACAGTGTAATGGCCAGGACTCATATTGTCAACCATAAGAGATAGTCTGGTTAACAAAAAGAAAGATAAAATGGTGACCATGAAGAGGCCACCATTTTATCGCCAACTTCTTAGGGAGAGGATGCGCTTCCTGTTGCTGGCTTTGCAAGGGGAAGCGCCTCCGGCCCCCGCGCCCCAGAGGAACTTGGTTCCGGAATGTGGGGCGCCGGTTCCAAGAGCCTGTGCAGGTGTTGCCAGAGACGGCTGAACCTGGGATCATCCAGCTGGCGTGGCCGCGGCAGGGTATTGGTTACCAGGGCGTGCACCTTACCGCCACGGGCCAACACCACGATGTGGTCAGAGGCTACCAGTGCTTCCTCAATGTTATGGGTAACGAAAACCACAGTTACCTTAGTTTCAGCCCAGATTCGTAGTAGTTCACTTTGTAGGGTAGTCCTGGTGATGGCGTCTAGACTCCCGAAGGGTTCATCCATGAGCAGTACCTGCGGGCGTACCCCTAGAGCGCGGGCAATAGCAACGCGCTGCTTCATACCGCCGGACAGCTGGTGGGGATAGAGGTTCGCATAGTCTTCCAGTCCTACCAGCTCCAGATTGTACCGTGCCAGCTCCTGGCGGCGTCTGAGGGTCTCCTCTGGGTGCGCTAACGAGAGAGCAAAGGTAACGTTTCCTAACACTGTACGCCACGGGAAAAGTTGGGCCAGGTCCTGAAACACCATCATACGATCGCGCCCTGGGCCAGTAACCTTCTGTCCTGCCATAAGGATCTCACCGCTGGTAGGGGTTTCAAAACCGGCCAAGCACCTTAGCAATGTGGTTTTCCCGGAGCCTGAGGGGCCGATAATGGTCCAAAATTCCCCCTGTTTAACGGTAAAGCTCACACCGTCCAGCGCCGTTATTGTTCGCCTTCCAGCGGTGAAAACCTTGGTCACCTGCCGGAACTCCACCTGCTCCACTGCTTTCACCCCTTACTCTGAGCTCATGCCCCAGCGCTCAATGGTGTGGTGTTCCAAGGAAGTGAACAGGAGATTCTCCACAAAAAGCCCTATGGCAATAATAACCAGCATCCCGGCGAAGACAGCCGGTACCTCAAGGAAATAACGTCTAATGTACAGAAACCACCCCAGGCCACCGTCTTTGCCTGATGCGCCAAAAACCATCTCTGCTGCTACTGAAGCCTGCCAAGCTCTTGCCCAACTCACCCGTAGACCGGCCATAAGTGCCGGCAGGGCCGCGGGCAGCATCACGTGCCAGACCAACCTTAGCCCCTTTAAGCCCAGATTTCTGCCCGCTTCTACCTGGGTTACTGGCACAGAGCGCAGACCAGAGTAAATGCTGGCGGTAAGAGGCCAGAATGCCGAAAAAACGATGAGGATAACGATAGAGTGGGGGCCGGTCTTAAACCAGAGCAATAGGATGGGAAGAATGGCAATGGCCGGAAGTGGGTGCAGCACTGCCATGAGGGCCAGGAGGGCATCGGCAAGAACCGGGAACAGCATGGCCAGAGCAGAGGCAAGAAAAGAGGCCAGGCAGGCTAGACTGAGGCCGGTGGCGATTAAAGAAAGGGAGTGCCAGGTTCTCCCAGCGATCTCGCCCTGACTGAACTCCGTCGCCAAGCTGCCTAGGATGCTGGTTACAGGTGGAAACAGTAGCTCTGGCCAGATGTGGAGCCGAGCGACGAGTTCCCAGCCCAAGGCAAGGGCGCAAAGAAATCCCACCTGGCGCAGGTATTTAGGCAAGCAATCACCCCTTTTCCCTTGCGAGATAGTCGCGGTCAGGTCCAGTGGCAGGCAACGCACACCTGGCTGTGGCCTCGCCGACAATATATGCCTTAGGGGTTGTGACGGTGCCTGGACCTGCTAAACCTGAGCGGCAGTCAGGAGCAGTAGCACCGCTCCCAACAAGAGGGCTATTTTCAGCGCTGTTACCTGTCCAACCATGCCGGCGAGACCCAGGCTACTGACAATAAGGAAGATAGTTGGCCCAATTACGCCTAGCCAGGCATTGATCCGAAAGGCGCTCTCCACCCGACCCAGGTACAGCATCAAAAGCGCTGCTGTAACTTCCAAACTCCCGGCAAATATACGTAACAGGGCCATGGCTAAAACGAGGCGGCTTTCCAATGGATTCTCCTCCCTCGCTTCTTTAAGTGACCAAAGTTCCACACCAGATTATATGGCTGCCCTTTACGGAGGAGACCTGCCACCTGCGGAAGTATACCTGACACTGTCTTTTTCGTCAGCAGGAATTCGAGTCCCAGAGGAAGAAAATAATCTATACAAAAGATAAAGCATGAGACAGGCACGGGACAGAAGAGTAAACAGCGCAAATCAATACTGGGTGAAGAGGGATTGCAGTAATGAACACAGCTCGATTCTTGCCCGCGGGCGAACGGGCGTTGGTTGTGGAATTCGGCGATGAAATAGATCCCGAAATCAATGGCCAAGTTAGGGCCCTGACGGCAGCGCTGACCGCTCAGCCGCTGGCGGGGGTGGTAGATGTTGTACCCTCCTACCGCTCGCTCTTGGTGGAATTTGATCCCCTTACACTCAACCCTGAGGAACTGGAGCGGCAGATTCAGGAATTGCTGACGAGTCTGTCAGAGCTTAACCTGCCTGCACCCCAGGTAACGGTGGTGCCTGTTTGTTACGGGAGAGAGTACGGTCCTGATCTCCCCTTTGTTGCTGACCACACGGGCTTGAACCCTGAAGAAATCATTAGCATTCACTCTGGGACCGACTACCTCATCTATGTGATCGGCTTTACCCCTGGCTACTGTTACTTGGGTGGCATGGACGAGCGCCTTACTACTCCCCGTTTGAAGATACCCCGCACCAAGGTGCCAGCCGGTTCAGTTGGTATCGGTAATAAACAAACTGGGATCTACTCTATTACTAGTCCGGGCGGCTGGCAGATTATCGGGCGGACGCCACTTAAACTCTATGATCCCTATGGTGTTTCCCCATTTCTTCTGACTGCGGGTAATTATGTGCGTTTCAGGCCGGTGGACAAAGAAGAGTATGATGAAATTGCAGCCCAAGTTGCTGCTGGTACGTACCAGCCTGAGGTAAGAAGTCTGACCGACGGCGGGAGGGGTGACGGTGCAGGTATTTGAGGTGCTAAGTCCCGGCTTGCTGACCACGGTTCAGGACAGAGGCCGCTACGGCTACCAAGCCTTTGGTATGCCAGTGGCTGGGGCTATGGATGATTATGCCTTTCGGGCTGCGAATATTTTAGTAGGGAACGATCCTAATACTGCTGCTTTGGAGATTACCCTGCTGGGACCGCGGCTGCGGGTCCTTGCACCTACTGTTTTAGCGATAGCGGGGGCCGATTTAGGGGCTTGTCTTAATGAGATGGAACTGCCGCTGTGGCAAAGTGTAGCTGTGCAGGCGGGAGACGAGATCAGCTTCAGCGGTCCACGGTCGGGTTGTCGCGCCTATCTTGCTGTGGCAGGTGGCATTGATGTGCCTGTGGTCATGGGCAGCTGCTCCACTTATCTGCGCGGTGAAACAGGCGGCTTTGGCGGCCGAGCGCTCGCTGCAGGTGATGTTCTCTCTGCGGGTGAAGCAACCCCTTCAGCACGCGCTTTGGTAGGGCGCAGGCCTCCGCCAGAACTAATCCCCAGTTACAGTTGTGAGATTGACCTCAGGGTTATTATGGGGCCGCAGGATGAATACTTCACAGAAGCCGGGAAGGAGACTTTCCTCAGTAGTACATATACAATTACCAACGAGAGCGACCGCATGGGTTGTCGCTTAGCCGGCCCTAAGATTGAGCATGTTCAGGGACCTGATATTCTCTCGGATGGGATCCCTCTAGGGGCGGTGCAGGTACCAGGCCATGGTTTCCCCATTATACTCTTGGCGGATCGCCAGACTGTGGGTGGTTACACCAAGATCGCCACGGTGATCGGAGCAGACATTTGCCGCATAGGACAGGCCAAGCCGGGTGATAGGGTGCGTTTTCATGCTACTACCAGGACCGAGGCTGTAGAGCTTCTAAGGGAGCACGAGGAGCGCCTGAAACGCTTGGCAGCTTTCATTCACCAGGATATTGGTCGGATGTGGGGCTACTTCATAAAAGTGAAAGGGGAGCACTTTGAAGTAACAGTGCAAGAGCTCAAGTAGAGATTTGGAACGAGGTAAGGCTTAAGAATACTCAGGGGGTGTTGTCGTGGTACGGGTGGACCTGAACACGGATTCGGGAGAGAGTTTTGGCGTCTACAAGCTGGGCCTTGAGGCCGAGGTGTTCAAGTATGTAACCTCTGCCAACATCGCCTGCGGCTTCCACGCCGGAGATCCCATGGTGATGGCCAAGACGGTGGAACTGGCTGCTGAACTCGGAGTGGGTATTGGCGCGCATCCGAGCTATCCAGACTTGCAGGGTTTTGGTCGGCGTAATATGAGTCTAACCCCTGCTGAGGCGAAGAACTTTGTTATCTACCAGGTAGGTGCCCTCAAGGCTTTTGCCAATGCAATCGGCCAGCCCCTTCAGCACGTTAAAGGCCACGGCGCCATCTACAATGCAGCGGCGAAGGATGTCGCCCTAGCTCGTGCCATAGCCGAGGGCGTAAAGGCTGCAGCGCCAGAGGCCATACTGCTGGCCCTGGCAGGCTCAGAGATGGTGAGTGCGGGGCGTGCTGTGGGGCTTAAGGTGGCACAGGAGGTCTTTGCGGATCGCGCCTACAACAAGGACGGGACACTGGTTCTGCGCTCTCAACCGGGTGCCATGATCCACGACCCGGAGATTGCCATTCCCCGCGTGGTACGAATGGTGACGGAGGGTAAGGTCACGGCTATTACCGGCGAGGAAGTGGAAATACAGGCCGATAGCATCTGCGTCCACGGGGATAATCCCGAGGCCATCGTCTTTGTAGCCAGGATTAGGGAGGCGCTGGCTAAAGCAGGCGTAGAAGTGGTGCCACTGAGAGAGATCGTATGAGTAGGGGCGGTGCGCTTACCGCCCCTACGATTATCAAGGTGTAAACGATGATAGAAGTCGGCTGGTCGACTTCTTTTTTTGCTTGACAATTGCCCACGGCTGTATTATTCTACCCCTAGGGGGTATGGGTAAATACAAACAGTCTATTATAGGAGGTTCCTTTTTTCTGCTTTGTCCTTTGATACACATGCTCATGATGCACGGGTATATCATGGCGGTTACGAGCGGTCCGGTGACTAGGCCTACTCGCCTCAGTATTTATTGTTGAGGTTGTTTGGGAACTCTGTATATGGTGCTGGATTCTTCAAACGCTGAAGCTAGCGATCACGTTAAAGGGGAAATGGGGGTGCAAACACATGACAGACGAGCTGAAGAGGCTAACTATTAAGATCCGCGGCATGAACTGCGCTTCCTGCGCTGCCAGAATTGAGCAGGGGCTGCAAAAGATGAATGGTGTTCACTCGGCGTCGGTTAACTTTGCTGTAGAGACAGCGACGGTGGAATATGATGCCACCCTTGTTGGCCCAGACAAATTCTTTGCGTTTATCGAAGAACTAGGATACGTCGTGGCAATGGAGCGAGTAGACTTGAAGCTTAGCGGTATGACTTGTGCCGCCTGTGCTAGCAGAATCGAAAAGACGTTGGCGGGACTGAAGGGTGTCTTTCGTGCCAACGTGAACTTTGCCATTGAGCGCGCCACCGTGGAGTACGACCCAGCGCAGATCTCAGTAGAGGACATGTTAAAGGCAGTAGCAGACATGGGTTATCAGGCCGATGTTGGGGGCAAGCGTTTTGATGAAGACAGAGAGAAGCTGGAGCGAGAAAAAGAAACCCGGCACCAAACCAGGTTGCTGATTATGTCGGCTGTGCTGTCGATACCACTTTTGGCCATGATGTTTGATGAGCTTCTTGGCCTTGGTCTCCCGTCTCTAATACACAACAAGGTTTTTCAATTCTTTATGGCTACACCGGTACAGTTCATAGCCGGTTGGCAATTCTACCGGGGTGCTTTTCAAAGCCTGAGGCATGGTTCGGCTAATATGGATGTGCTGGTTGCCATGGGGACCACAGCAGCTTATTTTTTTAGCGTGGTCAACACCTTCTTGGTTTCTGGGCACGTCTACTACGAAACCAGCGCTGTTATCATCACTCTCATAATCCTTGGCAGAATGTTAGAGGCCAGGGCGAAAGGTCGTACCTCTGAGGCGATAAAGAAGCTCATGGGCCTGCAAGCAAAAACTGCTCGGGTGGTTCGCGGCGGGCAAGAGATGGACATCCCTATTGACGAAGTCATGGTTGGTGATGTAGTTCTAGTTCGTCCGGGCGAAAAGGGGCCGGTGTACGGAGTGATAATCGAAGGGTATTCGGCGCTAGAT
>JAAYHG010000171.1 GCA_012735455.1 Bacillota bacterium | reverse complement strand
TCTTGGGTAACCCGTGGCAGCAGGAGAAAATGTAACTCTAGCGAAGAATAGAAATAATAACATGGCACACTAACAAGAGCACAGAAAGACGGTGATGCGATGGAGGCAGAGATCATTTCTGTAGGCACCGAATTATTACTGGGGCAGATAGCTAATACCGATGCACAGTACCTGGGTGTAAGATTGGCAGAATTGGGTATTGATCTGCATCGCGTGGTAACTGTAGGTGACAATGCCAAGAGACTACACTCTGCTCTAGAGGCAGCCTGGGGACGCGCGAGAATTATTATTCTCACTGGTGGGCTCGGGCCTACCCAGGACGACCTGACTAAGGAAACAGTGGCTGCATTTCTGGGTGTTGATTTGGTTATGGATGAGGAGTCTCTTAATGACATAAAAGGTTACTTTGAGCGAGTAGGACGGCCAATGCCCCCGGCTAATGCCAAGCAGGCGCTAATGCCAACGGGTGGGGAGGCGCTGCCTAATCCTAACGGCACGGCGCCGGGTGTCTGGGTGGAGAAAGATGGACATATCTTGGTGGTTCTTCCGGGCCCCCCTTTTGAAATGAAACCCATGTTCGAAAACGATGTTGTACCTAGATTCCATGCCCGTTTCAGGTCCAAGCTACCACTGATTAAATCGCGAGTTCTAAAACTCTACGGCATTGGCGAGTCACATGCCGAGCAGTTGGTGAGTGACTTAGTTCAGCAGAGCAATCCAACCTTGGCGCCTTATGCCAAGGAGACCGAGATACAGTTTCGCCTAACAGCCAAGACAGAGACGGAAGAAGAGGCAGAAAAGCTGCTCGATGAATTGGAGGCCAAAGGCAGAGAAAGACTAGGCGAGTATGTCTTTGCTGTGGATAATGAGACTATGCAGGAGGTGGTAGGTCGACATTTGTCTGACCGAGGTTTGACGGTGGCTACTGCCGAGTCATGTACTGGGGGACTGGTAGCAGACTGGCTCACTGATGTTCCCGGAAGTACAAAATACTTTCGCGGTGGTGTGGTGGCATACAGCGAGGCAGTGAAGGAGAAGGTGCTGGGCGTACGCAGATCGTTATTGGCCCAGTTTGGAACTGTGAGCAGTGAGGTAGCCGAGGCCATGGCACAAGGTGTGCGCATACTTACAGGAGCGGACTTGGGAGTAGCAGTTACCGGCCTTGCCGGACCGGATGGCGGGACAGTAGAGAAGCCGGTAGGTCTTGTGTATGTGGCCGTGTCTTCTACAACTGCTACAAAGAGCGAACGATATCAATGGCGTGGCGGGGGACGGCAGGTTATTAAGCGGCGGGCGGCGCAGGCAGCCTTGAACTTGGTACGCAAAGAAGTAGTAGGGCGGGGTATCAGCTAAAGGTGTGCCTTTTAGGAGGGGGACAGCATAAGGCGAAAAACTCTCTTTTTTGTAGTTTGTGCCGTAGCAGGGGCAATGCTGACAATTGTCTTTATTGGACCTGCCAGCTATAAGCTAGGGGGTTTTCGGTTTCAGTTGGCGCTTGCTCCGGGTTTTGGCCAAACTAGCCTTAACCTGCCGCCGGTAGGGACGATCAACGCAAGAACTCACCTACCCCCTTTGGATTTCCTGGTGACCCTACAGAGTGTGGATCTAGATTGGCTGCAACGCACCTTGGTTGGGGGAGAGTCTCGGGAGCTAATACTCAAGCGTTTCCAAGACGAAGGGCGTTGGATTATTGCCCATTTCTTTCTCCGGACTCTTATTCTGGGAGTCTTGGGTGGTGCGTGGGGTGCATGTTTCCTGTGTCGAAGCTGGCGAGGGTTTGCAAAGGGCTGTGCGATTGGAGCGGCTGCCGTTGTCGTGGTAGCCTCTGGCGCAGTAGCGTCCTACCGAATTGAGGCCATGCAGAGCCCGTCCTATACCGGTGTCTTAAAGGGAGCACCGTGGATGATGGGTTTGGCACAGCAGGCATGGCAGGGTCTTGATAAGCTCAGAACCGACGTGGAGCATTTGACGCAAAACTTGCGCCAAGTTATGGTGCGGGCCAATGCCTTAACGCCCCTGCAAGGTTTCCACGAGGGCCTAAAGATTCTACATGTTTCGGATCTGCACAACAACCCGCTCGGTCTAAGCTTTATTGCCCAAATATGCGATAGTTTTGCACCGGACTTCATCGTGGATACAGGGGACCTAACTGATTTTGGTACGCCGTTGGAGGAGATTCTCTTGAGAGAGCTACCAGGTTTAGGTGTGCCTTATTATTTAACCTTGGGGAACCACGACTCACCAGTGGTGGCACGAGAGATAGACAGGCTACCAGGTATACAGCGTTTGGAAGGCTGGGCTGAGGAGAAAGGTTTGAGCCTGCTGGGATGGGCTGATCCCGGTGCTTTGAACACTGACATAAAACCGGCGACTCCGGACGCAGTTTTGGCACAGGTAACCGAGTTTTCTGTAGCTATTCAGGAGAGGGGAGAGCCTCCCTTCCTCTTAGCTGTCCACGATCCAAGGGTGGCAGAGGCTTTTCGTGGTTTGGTGCCGGTGATTGTAACCGGTCATACTCACCAGGCTAAGGTAGAAGAACGGGATGGCTCTATACTGATAAACGCTGGCACTACTGGTGGGGCAGGGTTAAGAGGGCTACAGGGTAGTGAGGAGGTCCCCCTTACAGCTGCGCTTCTCTATGTGAATAACAAGGATCGTAAGCCCTGTCTAGAGGCGGTGGACCTTATTTGGCTATATCCGCGCGAGGGAAGGTTCGAACTCAGCCGAACAACCATGATTACTCCCTTAGAACCAGTTCAGGAATGAGGTGATGTAGCTGCGTCTCTTCTTGGCGCTTCCGCTAGCCGAGCATATTAAGGAACGATTGGCCTATTGGCAAGAGATTTGGGCGTGCCAAGTCTCAAACGTTAAATGGGTGGAGAAGGAAAATCTTCATCTGACACTTAAGTTTCTAGGCGAGGTAGGAGTATCAGACCTTGAGGCCGTTGCTGTTACAACCGCCAAGGCTGTAGCTGGGATTCCTGCCTTCAGTATTACTGTATGCGGGTTAGGTGCTTTTCCAGGCCTGTGGAAGGGGCGAGTTCTCTGGGCGGGTGTAGAAGACGAACAAGGGCGACTTGCTGCGTTAGCTGGACGGCTTGAGGAGTGCTTAGTTTCCTTGGGCTTTCCGCCTGAAGAGCGCTCTTTTATACCCCACCTTACTTTAGGCCGTGTACGACAACCGACTGCTGTGACTCTTCCGGACCTGGGGAAGGAAGTCCTGAAGGTAAAGGTTGAGGAAGTCGTTCTGTACCAAAGCATGCTCGGCTGGCGAGGACCTGTCTATGAGGTGTTACAGAGATTTTCTTTGGCCGAGAACGGATAGGGAAATGAATAAAGAAAAGAGGCGTTGGAACTAAAATGATAGAGAAAAAAAAGGCCTTGGAGATGGCACTTTTGCAGATAGAGAAGCAGTTCGGCAAGGGTTCTATTATGCGGCTTGGTGAAGCGGCCAGCCGCATGAACATTGAGGTTATCCCTACTGGGGCCTTAAGCTTAGATGTTGCTTTGGGTGCTGGTGGGATTCCGCGGGGCCGTATTATTGAGATTTTTGGCCCCGAATCTTCAGGCAAGACTACAGTGGCACTGCATATGGTAGCTGAGGCACAAAAGATGGGTGGCACGGCTGCATTTATTGATGCGGAACACGCTTTGGACCCTGTTTACGCGCGCAACCTAGGTGTTAACACCGATGATCTTTTGATTTCCCAACCCGATACAGGCGAACAGGCTTTGGATATAGCCGAGGCTCTGGTACGAAGTGGGGCGGTGGACATAATCGTTGTAGATTCGGTTGCGGCTTTGGTGCCACGGGCGGAGATTGAGGGAGACATGGGTGACGCTCATGTTGGACTACAGGCCAGGCTTATGTCCCAAGCTCTGCGTAAGCTAGCCGGGGCCATCAGCAAATCCCGCACCACAGCTGTCTTTATTAACCAGCTACGCGAAAAAGTAGGTGTTATGTTTGGCAATCCAGAAACCACCCCTGGTGGTCGAGCGCTTAAGTTCTACGCTTCGGTGCGCTTGGACGTGCGCAAAGAGGAATCTTTAAAACAGGGCAGTGAAGTAATTGGGACGCGCACCAGGGTTAGGGTAGTCAAAAACAAAATAGCCCCGCCTTTTAGGCAGGCCGAGTTCGATATCATTTATGGCAAGGGTATCTCTCGTGAAGGCAACATTTTGGAACTGGCAGCTCAACAAGACATCGTTACCAAGAGCGGGTCTTGGTTTTCTTACGGTGGAGAAAGGCTGGG
>JAAYHG010000170.1 GCA_012735455.1 Bacillota bacterium | reverse complement strand
TGATAGAATCTGTCCTAGGCCATTCTGAGACCGATGGTCATGAAACCTACATTGCAGGAATTTTTCACTACCTCGGCAAAGGTTTGGCTCCCATGCGCTGTAACACAGCCAATGAAGTGATCGGCCACTTGCATGCCGCCGCGGCAGTAAAAGGAGTCGTTATTGCTTACCACGCCCTCTTCCATAGCAGCGGCTGCCGTCACAATTTTAAAGGTGGATCCTGGCTCATAGTTGTACCACACAGCTAGATTACGACGGTTCTCTTCAGGTACAGCCAGGGGCATGTTGGGATCGAAGGTAGGCCGGTTTGTTAGGCCCAGGATCTCACCTGTGGTAGGATCACTGACTACAATGAGCGCACTCCTAGCCTTTGTTTCCTCCATCAGGCGGTCAATCTCACGTTCGGCGACATGCTGGATAACTTCGTCAATTGTTAGGGTGAGGTTATACCCATCCTCAGAAGGCACATACTGTTTCTCGCCCCCGGGGATTTCCCGGCCGTCCGCGTCCGTTTCACCGCGAAAACGGCCAAAGGTACCTCTGAGTTCGTTATCATAAAGGAGTTCTATCCCCTCGAGTCCCTGGTTATCTATCCCGGCAAAACCCAGAACGTGTGCCGCCAAGCTCCCGTTAGGGTAAAAACGGGCGCTTTCCTCGACCAAGTACACCCCTTTCAATTTCAGGTCCCGCACCCGCGCACTCTTTTCAGCCTCAACCTTGCGGGCAATCCATTCAAAAGAGGAGTTCTTCTTAACCTTAGCCAGTACCGCATCCACCGGCAGCTCAAGAGCAACAGCAAGGGCTTGGGCCACCTTCTCTGGTTCGGTAAGCTGCCGCGGGTTTACCACCACGCTGTCCAGGCTAATGTTAATAACCAGTTTCTTGCCGTTACGGTCGGTCATAATTCCTCGTTTCGGCTGAATCTCGATCTCTCGTAGGCGCTGGCTCAAGGCCTTGGCTTGGTACTTATCATTACACCAAACCTGAAGGTAGAAAAGGCGGGCAGCTAGCCCGCAGGTGGACAACGTTATGAAGAGTAGAAAGATTGCAATACGACGTCTCAGCATGGTTAAGGTCTGCTTCACATTGTCACACCAACCTTTACTGCACCTCAGTTAAACCCTGCGCCAATGCCTTTCGCAGGCCCAGGGCCCAATTAAGCAGAGCGGTCACCTTATCCCGGGGGCCCTCCGGGACCGAACCGGCAGGCGGAACCTGAGCTTCTTCTGCAGTAGGCACGGTAGGCAGGGCTGCAGTAACCACCCGCACCTCTTCCGGCTTGCACATGCCAAGGCGAGTGGTAGCCTCACGCTCAATCCGTTCCAGGGATTTTAGTGCACCGGCCCTCTGCTCCAGCTGTTGCTGCACCGTGATGGCACGGGCCAATTCTAGTTCTGCCCGGGCAATACGCAGATTTATTTGAGCAACATACGCGTATTGGGCCACGTAAAGTAGTACCAAAGCAACTGCCGTGGCTACAAAAAAGCCGTATGCAGTATGAGTTCCTACCCGCCTTTTCACGCGCCGTTTAATCACACGTCTGTTGGTGACAAAACGTTCTTCCGCTTCTAAAGGAATAGAAACAGCCACTGCTGCTTTCCCTACCACCTTATGCGACCCTCCTCTACCCTAGAACTCGACTCTTTTTTCCGCAGCTCTAAGCTTCGCGCTGCGCGAACGCGGGTTCTTTTCTAGCTCCTCTGCACTAGGCAGAACAGCTTTCTTCGTAAGAACAGTAAACTCACCCGATTGGGCTAGGTTACGTAGGGTATGCTTGACAATTCGGTCCTCCAGCGAATGAAAAGAGATTATGCAGATACGACCCCCAGGAGCTAGGATCTGACTAGCAGCCGCCAGGCCCTGCTCTAAACCGCTCAGTTCTTCATTGACGGCAATGCGTAGGGCCTGGAAGGTCCTCTTGGCCGGATGCGGTCCGCGACGTCTCGCCGCTGCCGGTATCGCTGCCTTTATCACTTCCACCAGCTCCCCGGTTGTTTCTAGCGGACGCTGCAGCCGACGTTTCTCAATGAATGCTGCTATACGCTTGGCCCATCTTTCTTCACCGTAAGCAAAGATAATGCGAGCCAGCTCCTCTCGTGACCAAGTGTTGACTATCTCCTTCGCCGTAAGGGATTGCGTACGGTCCATCCTCATATCAAGAGGGGCGTCCATTTGGTAAGAAAAGCCCCTTTCCGCTTGGTCTAGTTGGGGCGAAGACACCCCCAGGTCAAAGAAGATTCCTTGAGGCTGAGGAAACCCCGATTCCTCCCACACCGCTTTAAGGTCCCTGTAGTTAGCATGCACCAACAGTACCCGGTGAGCAAAAGCGCTTAGTCTCTCCCTGGCAACTGCCAGCGCCACCTCGTCTCTGTCTATACCCAACAACAGCCCGTCCGGGGTGGTTCGCCAGAGGATTTCCAAGGCGTGACCGGCACAACCCAGGGTACTGTCTATGTACACACCGCCTGGTCTACAGTTTAGGACTCTTAGACTCTCTTCGAGCAGAACACTTTGGTGCTGACACTTCAATGGTCGGCCCCCTAGATACCGAAATCCACCAGCTTTTCCGCCAACTCACCATAATTGTCACGAACGTTGGCACTGTAGCTTTCCCATTCACTGAGGCTCCATATCTCTACGCGGTTGGATACCCCAATGATGGCCGTTTCCTTTTCAATCCCGGCATAACCTCTGAGGCTAGGTGGTATTAGCACTCGGCCTTGCTTATCCGGCTCACACTCGGTAGCCCCAGCGAAGAAAAAGCGGACAAATGCCCGTGTCTCACTGCGCGTAAACGGTAACTCCTTGAGCTTTTGCTCTAGCGTAGCCCACTCCGAGATAGGGTATGCAAAGAGACAACGGTCCAAACCGCGGGTCATTATAAAGCGTTCGCCGAGTTCCTCCCGCAAACGGGCAGGAATAAACAGCCGTCCTTTGCTATCCAAGGCATGCTGGTATTCCCCCATGAACACGGCGTTCACCCCATCTCCTTCTTATTGCTTGTTTGCCCCACTCTCCCCCACTTTTCACCACTTACATT
>JAAYHG010000169.1 GCA_012735455.1 Bacillota bacterium | reverse complement strand
CTGCCAGCTGATACGGCGACGCTAGGGCGCAAGAAGGAGTACTCAGCCCGGTTTGCCAAACTGGTTGAGGAGGTGCGGGCATGATGTACGGTTGGGTAGGAAAAATTCTCCGCGTTAATCTAGGAACCGGAGACGTTGCTGTTGAGGACCTCTGCCCCGAAATAGCACGGAAATATCTCGGTGCCCGTGGCCTGGGGGAAAAGATCTTTATGGACGAGGTAGATCCGAAGGTCGATCCCCTCGGTCCTGAAAACAAGCTCATCTTTGCCGCTGGCCCCCTCACCGGAACCATGGCGCCTTCAGCGGGACGCTATAACGTGGTCACCAAGGGACCGCTTACAGGTACCGTTGCTGCCTCTAATTCAGGTGGTTATTTCGGTCCCGAGCTGAAATACGCAGGCTATGATGCAATCATCATCGAGGGCCAGGCTAGGGAGCCGGTCTACCTTTGGATTAACAATGACAAGGTTAAGCTGCGCCCAGCTACCCACCTTTGGGGCAAGGTTGTGAGCGAGACCACAGATAGCATCCTGACTGAGACGGACCCTGAGGCCAAGGTGGCTTGTATTGGACCCGGCGGGGAAAACCTGGTGCTTTTTGCCGGGGTTGTCAACGATAAACACAGGGCTGCCGGACGCACCGGCGTAGGTGCCGTGATGGGTGCCAAGAAGCTCAAAGCAGTGGCAGTGCGTGGTACCGGTGGCGTGAAAGTGGCCGATAGGGATGCCTTTCTCAAGGCTGTCTTTGCTGCTCGGGCAAAGGTGCTAGCCCACCCGGTGACCAGCGCCGGTCTACCGACCTACGGTACTAACATATTGGTGAACGTTCTTAACCAGGCCGGGGCGCTTCCCACACGCAATTTCCAGACCGGCTACTTTGAAACAGCTGACAAGATCAGCGGCGAGACCCACACAGCCACTCGTTTGGTCCGGAAGAAGGCCTGCTTCGGCTGCACCATGTCCTGTGGGCGGGTAACCACCGTGCCCGGCGGCCCCTATGCCTCCAGCGGGGAGGGACCAGAATACGAGGCTACCTGGGCTTTTGGTGCCCAGTGCGGGGTGGACGACTTTGATGCCATCTGTAAGGCCAACTTCCTTTGCAATGAGCTGGGCATCGATCCCATCTCTATGGGCAGCACCATCGCCTGCGCCATGAACCTGTACCAAGAAGGACTCCTGGATGAAGCTAGCGCAGGTCTACCGCTACGCTTTGGCAATGCGGCGGCCATTGTGAAGCTTACCGAAGACACCGGCTTCAAGCGGGGTCTTGGTGCTGAGCTGGCGCTGGGTTCTTACCGTTTTGCGGAGAAGCGCGGGCGCCCGGATCTCTCCATGTCGGTGAAGAAGCAGGAGATTCCGGCCTACGAGCCACGTGGCGTGCAAGGCATGGGGTTAGAGTATGCCACCTCCAACCGTGGTGGCTGCCATGTGCGCGGCTATCTTACTTCCCCTGAAATCCTTGGTATCCCCGAAAAACTGGATCCGGACAGCATTGGTGAAAAACCAGTCTGGCTCAAAACTTTCCAGGATCTCACCGCCGCGCTAGACTCCAGTGGCGTCTGTCTGTTCCTCACCTTTGCCATTGGAGCACCCGAACTGGCGGATCTCCTGACGGCGGCCACCGGTCTTGAGTTTACTGTGGATGACTTCATGATCTGCGGTGAACGTATCTGGAACCTGGAGCGCCTTTTCAACCTGGCGGCGGGTCTTACGGCAGCCGATGACACCCTACCGCCCCGGCTCTTGAACGAGCCTATGCCGTCCGGACCCAACCAAGGTAAGGTCGCGCGGGTGCCCGAGATGCTGCCGTCTTACTATCAGGTACGGGGCTGGACACAAGAAGGAACCCCCACGGAGGAGAAACTGGTGGCCTTGGGGTTGGCCTGAGTGGTGCAAGTACTCTTTTTTGCCAGCATCCGTGAGCTTACCCGGACCAAGGCCACAGAGGCGACGGCAGCTACCGTGGCGGAACTCCTCTCGCAACTCATCGCCCGCTACGGCCCCAAGTTCGAGCGCGCTGTCTACAGCAGCGAGGGTCTCAGCCGCGAAGTCATCATCATGGTTAACGGCAAGCATCTCCAACACCTGCCAGACGGCCTGAGGACCAAACTTGTGCCCGGAGATACTGTGGCCATCTTCCCTTTGGTGGCAGGTGGCTAGACAAAGCCATCCCGATTTTGAAGGGCTGCGAGCCCTTCTTTTTTTGCCTTGAGTCGCTGCTTTGCTGCCGATTGATATGCTGTTGATGGGACAAATATCCCAGATTGATTCTAAAATGACTTGAACAAGTTTGGACAAATGCACCATGTGGCAGAAAATGCTAGCTGGTACTATAAAGGCAAAGACAGGATGAATGAAAAGGAGGCAACAAAGTGTTCAAACAGCTTAAGGCTCTCTGGAAAGGAGAAGAGGGACAGGGTATGGCCGAGTACGGGCTGATCTTGGCCCTGGTGGCAGTAGTGGTGATTGGTGCCTTGAGGTTGCTAGGGCAGGGTATAGAGGCAAATTTTAATGAAGTAACTAATGGGTTAACGAGCTCCCCGTGATCAGAAGCGTAAGGAATACGGGACGGAAGATGGTTCTTGGACGGCCCTACTCTTTCAGTAGGGCCACTTTAGCAAGAAGACTTAAGAAAAGGGTGGTAGTATGGCCCTGGCTGACTACTTCCTCATAACCGTGATTGCCATCTGTACGTTCACAGATATCAAGTGCCGGAAGATCTATAATGTCGTATTAGTTCCCGCAGCAGCGATGGGTCTCCTGATCAACTTTCACGCTGCAGGCCTCGCAGGCGGGATTCAGAGCGTAAAGGGACTGTTCGTCGGCTTGGCCCTGCTCTGGCTGCCATTCGTTCTGGGTGGAATGGGGGCCGGGGATGTGAAGCTGCTAGGGGTAGTGGGTGCACTCAAAGGACCCGGTTTTGTCTGGCAGGCGTTTATTTATATGGCCTTGGTGGGCGGTCTTATCTCGCTTTTGATTCTCATCAAGGGCCGTAGTTCTTGGCCTCGCTTGCAGGCTGTTTTACTTACCCTGCTTTCTTTGCTGGGACTGGGACCAAGGGTTAATCTGACCGGTACCATCCAGGCTGGGGCGGTGACGACGTTTCCCTACGGTGTAGCCATAGCCGCCGGCACCGTTCTGGCCTATTTCCTGGAGTGATAGGGGATGGCTGGGTTAAGAAGATTTCGTCGCGGGCAGAAGGGGCAGGCCCTGGTGGAGCTTGCCCTGGCACTGCCCCTTATCATCCTGCTTCTCTTTGGCATTCTGGAGTTCGGCCGCATTTTTCACTCCTACTTAGTGGTGACGCACGCGGCCAGGGAAGGAGCCCGGGCAGGGGCGGTGGGCAAGACCGATGCGGAAATCATTGCCAAGATCAGAGCCTCTGCTCCCCTTCCCGACGCCGCTACCAATCTTCATATCACCGAATTGGAGCCCGCTGCCTCTGCCCGCACTCCTGGCGTGCCGCTGACAGTTGAGGTTGCGTATGATGTGGAACTGATTACGCCGCTTCTTCAGGACCTGTTTGCGGATCCACTGAGGCTGAAGAGTCGGGTTACTATGAGGGTGGAGTAGATGAAAGGAATAAAGTCTGTTTTAAGAAGGCTGTTAAGAGAAGATAAGGGCAGTGTCCTTGTGTTGGTGGCGGCGGCCTTAGTGGTGATGCTGGGTTTTGCGGCCCTGGTAGTGGATATAGGGGGCGTAGCTCTGGCCAAGGGTAGGCTGCAGAATGCTTGCGACGCGGCAGCCTTGGCAGCCGCACAGGAGTTGCCCACAATCACTGCTGCCAGACAGAGGGCAATGGAATACCTGGGCTACAACAATGTGGATCCTGCTGAAGCTGTTATAAGCTTTGACCCAGATGGTACCAAGGTAATAGTGGCAGCAGCGCAGCATGTAAACTTTACCTTTGCCCGCCTCTTTTCCCTTACCGGGAGTCTGGTTGAGGCTGAAGCGGCGGCGACCTACGGCGGGGTCAGGAGCATGAGCGGAGTGGTGCCTTTCGGTATCCCGGACCAGACCTTTGTTTATAACCAGGAATACAAGCTCAAAGCCGCTTCCCATGACGAGTATGGCCCAGGCAATTTTGGTGCTCTGGCGTTGGAGTTCAGGGGTGCTGCCAATTACAGAAACAACCTTAAGCATGGTTACCACGGCATGGTGAGTGTGGGTGACTGGGTGAGCACCGAGCCGGGGAACATGTCTGGCCCAACTGAAGACGGTGTGAACTATCGTTTAAACAGTTGCCCGCACACTCCGAAGTGCACCTTAGAGTCTTACAGTCCCGACTGCCCTCGGGTGATGATCGTGCCGGTTTTCGACCCTACAGAACTCGCTGGCCGGGATGAGGTACAGATAGTAGGGTTTGCTGCTTTTCTCCTGAAAGGAGTTGCCGGCAGTGGCAACCAGTGCGAGGTGACCGGTTACTTCTTAGAGATGGTTCCACCGGAAGATTCACGCTTTGTTCTGGCTCCAGGTGAAGGAGATTACGG
>JAAYHG010000168.1 GCA_012735455.1 Bacillota bacterium | reverse complement strand
GTGTACGCCCGGTGTTACAAATAACCGCCAGGGTCAGGTGTTCCTTCAGCTTGGGCAAAACTTGAGCCCCGCCGGTACCGGGCAGCGGTAGCACTTCCAAGGAAGCTGTGGTGTAGGCTTCGTGAGCCGCAGCTTCAAGCTCAGGATTCGTATCGATACGGAGACGCTGGAAAATCCATTTAAGCTGCGCCTCCGGCGGCATTTCCTTGCCTTCATTCACCTGCCCCGCCATCACCAGGTCGCGACAAGCCTTGGTTACTGCGGCAATCTCTGCTCTAGTGCGTTCCTGTGCCCAGGTACGAAAAAGGTCCTGGAACCTTCGTATTACCACTTGCTCCACACTCTCTGCTTCACGCTCACGCACCAGAGTATTCCAAAAATCAAAGGTTACAGCCTTTAGCACGCTTTCACCTTCTTTCGCATCGAATTTAGGCTCACCCTTTTCTTCTCTCCTCAGTTCGCCACCACTAGATACAAACCCTGCCAAATATTGTTTTGTTTTTACTCTGCATGGCTTAATTGACTTCTTTTAGGGCATGCTAGAGGTAAAGCAAGCCTGCGGAGGTGATAGAATGACCTACGTCTGTAACACCTGCGGCCGCAAATCGCGTTTACCGGACTACTGCCACGGCCAGCCCATGAACGTGCAGAGCACTTTCACCTGTTCCAACTGCGGAGCCAGCTCGAGCTCACCTGGCACATGTTGCGGCCAACAAATGATTCGTAGTTAATTTTCCACGCACACAGCAGCCACAAGGGAAGGGCCCCCTCATAGAGGTGGCCCTTCCCTTGTTTCGCAGCCCATTCTATCCCAAAAAGCCGTCCAGGACCCGAGTAGAACACGGGTGAACGGCCTGCCTGCAATAAAGCTATAGAAGGTTATGGACTACCTGGACCTAATCGTTACGACGGCCACCCAACAGCCCGGCCATTAGGAGCAGACGCACCAATTGAAGAATGGCCGCTAGCGTAGCTGCAATATAGGTTAGAGCCGCAGCACTTAGCACTGCCCGTGCTCCGCCAACCTCCTGCCGCGCCAACATTCCATGGCCCTCCAACAGAGCCAGTGCCCGCGAACTAGCGTTGAACTCAACCGGTAGGGTGACAAGCTGAAAAAGGACGGCTGCACTATAGAGCACGATACCCAACTGCAACATGAAACCGCTATTCAGAAAAAAGCCGAATACCGCCAAAGGTAGACCCATCTGGGAACCAATGTTGGCTGCCGGTACCAAAGCAGAACGAACGCCCAGCGGCACGTAATCCGTGGCATGCTGCAGGGCGTGACCTGTCTCGTGGGCCGCCACACCCAAAGCAGCCAATGAATTTCCGTAAAACACCTGTTGCGAAAGTCGAAGGGTTCTATCGCGCGGATCGTAATGGTCGGTAAGATTTCCAGGGATCGCCTCCACTCGAACATTGTCCAAACCCTGGCGCCGAAGCAAGGTCCGGGCAACCTCCGCACCGGTCATGCCGCTGGCGGCTGGCACCTGCAGGTAACGCTGAAAGGTACTCTGCACCTTGAACTGGGCGTATAACGACAGCAGAATAGCTGGAAGCACAATTATTACGTATGGCTGGTACATGGGGTAAAAAAGGGGCACTATACTACCTCCTCTCGCGTTCCTGTTTCTATCTTCACCATACACCAAAAAAGCAGATAAAGTCAATGACTGTCATGGGCGCTAGAGGGCGCCTAGCGGCTACCAAGACCCTTTGCTGCCCTTTTACCCTACCCCCGGGGTGTATACTTTATCCCATTCAAGAAAAGACGTCCTTCCGCAGCAAACTGAGCCAACTGAACAAAAGACAGAAGCCGTAGTACCCCCTGGTCGCTCATCAGTTTAACAATCTCCCCTGTGGTACCGATCACGTGAAGGTTTTCTGCCGCCAAAAAGCTAACAGTATCGCCTGTCTTTAGTATGCCTTTTAGGGTCCAGGTCAACTCTCTCTCCCCCACGGTCCCACTCAACCTTCACTCACCCCCATTGAGTCATTCGGAGGATCAGCCAGGTATTCCTCCTTCTGAGTGTAAAAAAATGGCCCTCGAAAGAGGGCTTATTTTCGTAGTTCTTTTTGTTCTAAATGTCGCGCCACGCGACAACAGAGGCTGTTGAGTCGGAGACGGGCTGCCATCTGGCGCGCAGTCAGTTTCCGCGTCACAGGACTCCCTCCTGGCTTTGGACCAACTCACAATTGGGCTAAGAATAGTATTGCCCAAATTCGGCAGGGTTAATCCTGACACGGCCCGGATAGCTAATATTCTATCTCGGTGTAGGTAATCTTGCTGCTGCCCAGTGTGAAGAGGAGCAGCGCTGGCTTATCCTCGTCTTGGGCCCGCGCTAGAGTCTGATAGCGAACACCATTTTCGAACTCCAGTGTAGCAGCTGCACTGGGGGTAAGCACCCACACGCCTGGATCCTTTCTGAGTCTCGCCCGCGTCTCGCTCAGTCGCTGCCGCAAGAGGTCGGCCTCCGGGCGGCTGCTGAAACCACCTGCTCCTGAGAAGGGCGCACTCTCCAGGAAGACAAACAGTTCCTGGCTATTCTTGAGGGAGGTAAGTTCAGCAGTGAGCGCGTGCCATTGCTCGCTGTCACCTTGTACCAGGGTACCCTGAGCGGCATTCAAGCTGAGAAACACGGTGTTGCCCAAGTCCCAACTGTTAAACTCCCCTGCTGTGCGGACAGGCACTGCCAAGACTTCTTCCCAAGCAGCCCTGGACTCAGGGCTGAGCGGGCTTAAACTCACCACAAACTTCACCTTATTCTTGCGCACTGCGTTCTTTAGGTTCGTGGACCACTCCACACTCCCTGGATCGCCTGGAAGGGCTGCCGTCACTATAACGCGCGAGCTACCTGCAGCCGCCTTCCGGGTGTAATTAGGATCGGGCCAAGGCTCATCCGGCTGTGCCAGTTCTGTCGCAAAGGGTAAGGGACTGGTCACACTAAGGTCGTCCAGGTAGATGCTTCCCACAGTCTTCTTGGTTTCATCAGGTTCCACCAAGTAAATGCGTTTTAGGACAAGGGGTCCTTCGCCCTGAGGTAGCTTAGCTTCTACCAATTCCCAGCCCGTCCAATCCACGTTGCGGGCAAAATCCACCGGGAATTCTTTGCCACTTTGGTCGGCCACTAAGCCACGCAACCAATGGCCCTGACCATCGCCATAGACCCACAGGCGCAGCTTCTCTGCCGTCGACGGCAAGGCCAGCCCTTGATCGAACACCACGTATGCCGCACGAGTGCCGGCACCCACTGTGAAGTCATAATCCAGTCGTAGAGAATAATTATGTCCATGAAAAGGCTCCGGGAAGGTAGCCAAGGCAATGCCGCCGACGCCACTGCTAGGATGAGAGATAAAAGAGATTCCATCTGTCAACTCAAAGTACAGTAGAGGTGTTTCACCTACGCCTATGCTCACCAAAGCACGTGCCCGAGCTGAACCAAAACGTGCTTCCAGCGCCCCGGTTCCGGGCTGGCTGCCGGCGTAAAGTCGGCCTACCTGAATCTCGCCAACAGGACCCAAGACGCGCCAGCTCACATCCTCCGGCTCCAGTGGCGCTTTGAAGCCCTGCTCATCACGTGCGTAGACGGTAATGTCCCGGCTCTCTACTGGGGCTAAGCTAATCTTGGCCGAGTTCAGCTCCAGCCGCTCGGCTGCACCCACAACCGTTATCTT
>JAAYHG010000167.1 GCA_012735455.1 Bacillota bacterium | reverse complement strand
CTGTACCGTACCATCCTTCCCGTTTTTACCATGCAGGACCGGGAAGGCTACATCAATTCTACATTCTTTGAACCTTCCATCTTTAAGCTCGATAATTATATGTTCCCTTCTGTTCGGCGAAACGATGCCATGTATCCGCACGAGGTCTTCATTTGAAGCTACCAGCATGCTGCTTGCCTTGGCAATTGTATCCACATATCCCAGTGTCTTTCTCCAATAGATGAGAGGTATTATAATAATGTCAACGCCGGTGTAAAATTACCTTAAATCACCGATTGAAAAGTTCCAGATAAAGAAGTTCCACATCCCTGATGTCGAATTAAAGCACCAAAACCCTCGCCAAGGTGGAGGTGCAAAAACTCTTGATCAAGGATGTGGAAGTCTTGGACGTCAAGGAGAAGTACAAGACCGGGATGAGCATAGCTGACATTGCTCGGGAGACTGGGTACTGCGAGAAGACTATCCGCAGGTGGATCAAAGCGGCCGAAAGCCCCCGCTACAAGTCCCGCCCCAAGCAGCCAGGAAAGCTTGACCCCTACAAGGATTATATCATGAGTCGCTTGGCTGAGGGAGTGTTCAATTGTGAAATCCTGCTAAGAGAGATTCGCACGTTAGGATACGCAGGCGGAATAACTATCCTCAGGGATATGGTGGCCCCCTTTCGACAACAGTTCAGGGTGCAGGCGGTTCGCCGTTTTGAGACCCGACCAGGAGAACAGATGCAGGTGGACTGGGGGTATCTTGGCACCTTTGAGCTTGATGGTCAGATGCGTAAGGTGTATGTGTTCATCCTGATCTTGGGCTATTCACGTTTCCTGACGGCATGCTGCACTACCTCCATGGATCTTGAGACGCTGCTTCTCTGCCACGAACGCTGCTTTTCTCAAGCAGGCGGGGTTGCTCGACAAATAGTCTATGACAACATGAAGACTGTGACCTTAGGGCGAGACACCGAAAACAAACCCATCTGGCAGCCCCGGTTCATAGATTTTGCTCTGTACTATGGCTTCAAGCCAGTGGCCTGCACTCCCTATCGACCCAGAAGCAAAGGCAAGGTCGAAGCCTCTGTTCGTTACATTAAAGAGAACTTTTGCCCTGGACGGAGATTTAGTGACCTTGCTGACCTTAATAATCAGCTTCAGCACTGGCTAAACACTGTTGCTAACATACGTACCCATGGCACCACTAGGGAAAGGCCGTTGGACCTTCTGGGGCGGGAGACACTGCAGCAATTGCCTGCGAGTCCCTTTCCTACGGCTGTCCGTTTCCCGCGACAGGTCAGCCGCGATGGCTTCTTCTCCTACGAGGGCGTCCTCTATTCCGTTCCCTGGCATTTAGCTGGTGGCCAAGTCGAGGTACAAGAATTGGCAGGCGGGAGGCTGCATGTATGGTGGCATGGGACTATTGTCGCTGAACATACCATGCCCCGTGATAACAGCCACCGTATAGTCGATCCCAAGCACATGGAAGGGCTCCCAGAAGCCCAGCGCAGAAACCAGGCTTCAGGACTGATTCAGTGCTATCCAGAGGTGCAAAAACGCCACCTCAGCGTTTATGAGGAATTTGCGGGGGTGGCACAATGAACCTCGAACTAGTCAGAACGCACCTTGAAGAGCTAGGGTTATGTCACGCAGCCTCTGTCCTAGACAGCCGCTCTGAACAAGCTGTCAAGGCAGGGTGGTCCTACATAGAGTTTCTGGACCAGCTGCTGCAAGAGGAGACAGCTACCCGCAGAGAACGCTCCCTGAAAATCCGTATACGCGCTGCAAAGCTGCCAACCATCAAGACCCTAGCCGACTTCGACTTTGGTGCTCAGCCCGGCGTTGACCGCAGGCTCATACAGGAATTAGCTACGCTTAGTTTCCTGGACCGTACCGACAATATCTGCTTTCTGGGTCCCCCGGGCGTGGGGAAATCGCATCTCGCCCTGGCCTTAGCTCTACGCGCCCTAGAAGAGGGTTATACGGCATACTTCACTACGCTTGACCAGCTAGTGAATGATCTAAGGCAGGCTGACCTTAAACAGCGCTTGGAGAAATGCCTGCGCAAATACCTAAGGCCCAAGGTTCTGATACTCGATGAGGTGGGGTACCTCCCCCTAGAACGAAGCACGGCCAACCTGCTCTTCCAGCTGGTATCGCGACGTTACGAGCGCGGTAGCATCATCCTAACCTCTAACAAGAGCTACAGTGAGTGGGATGCCTTCTTGGGGGATCCTGTGCTGGCTGCAGCCATCCTAGACCGTTTACTGCACCATTCCGTCACGGTCAATATACGAGGCGAGAGTTATCGGCTACGAGACAGACGGAAGGCAGGACTCTCGATGCCTCCGCCGACACGGGAGGTGATGCCGGCTTAGAAAGACCAGATACCCGGGATGCTGGAACTTTGCGCCCAAGAGTGGAACTTTTCAACTGGTGAATTGGGGAACTTTTAGGTCGGTGTTGACACGGTAGAGCTTATTCTTAATAATGTAGTTTTCGACCGCTTCTGGGAGCAAATATTTAAGGG
>JAAYHG010000166.1 GCA_012735455.1 Bacillota bacterium | reverse complement strand
TGGAACAGTTGATGAGAGCGACAACGCCCTTTATCTTTCCGGCCTTGATCACATCCACCAAAGGGTCCAGCTTACCGCCCAGAGCTGTCAGTACTGCTTCGGGAGAGAAACCAGCAATGGCTTTCTGCATCTTGTTCGGGACGTGGGGGGTAACCTTCTTCCTGCGCTGGACGAAGTTGTCCAGAGCGTACTCGATAAGTCGGGTGGCGATGTGGGTGGCCTCAGTGGGTTTATAGTCCAGGTGCTTGTCCACGCCGGGCATGCGCACCAGGTCGCTTACTGCCACCAGGGTTACCTGATACTTTTCTGCGTAGGGGCCGAGAAGCGGGGGCGAGCAGTTTTCATCCATGGCGAAGACGTCTACGGTGCCGGTGGCCAAAAGAGGCTCGATGGCGAGCCAGTTGCCAGTAAGACCCCGGAACACATCGTCCTGTTGAAAACGCTGCAGCACCTCTTGACCGCTTTCAATGGAGCCGATCACGCGCAGCCCCTTGGCGCCGATGGCGTGGGCCCGGGCCTGCACCTCGGGATTCTTAGCCGACAGGTAAGTGGCTATTCCCACCCAGGGTTCGTGCCCGTTAAAGACGATATTCACGTAGTCCGGGTCCATGATTCCCAAGTCCACGTCCACCTCGTGGGGCATGGGGGTGCCGAAGAGGATGTCTTGGACCATCCCCAGCGGGATTTGCGCCCCGTAGATGCAGACGATGCCCAGGCGCAGTGCCTTACGGGCTAAGGAGAAGTAGTCGCCGTCCACGTTGGTGAGACAGCTGGCCACCGCGTCCTTTATCTCGTGCATGACGCCGGCCGGGTAGATGGCCAGGTCTTGCCAAACCTTTTTGCGCGGAGGGGGTGCGAAGACGTCTACCAGTTTGCTGGGTTGGTCGTAGCCGTGGCTGAGCTGGGCAATGAGAAAGTCGGCCAGGTAGCTGGCCACCTGTTCCTTGGGTCCGGTGGCAGGCACTCCTGGTTCACCGGCAATCCAGCGCAGCTTTTCCTCGTCAGTAATGGGAAAAGGGGTCTTCCCTTCCGCTGTGGACTTGAGGGTGCGGAAGGCCTCATAGGCGTGATGGTGCCCATAGCGTTTCTCAGCAGCATGTTGCGCATGGCCATAGCATTGCGATCGATGCCACAGACACCCTGCTCGGCTCCAGCCTTATCCGATATGCGGCAGGGACCGTTGCTGCAGAGCTGACAGCTGAGACCGTCGAGACAGAAGTTGCAGCGAATCCTGGCCTGGGGGTCAAAACGATCGAACATGTTGCTCAGGCCGTCATTATGGATGCGTTCGTACATTTCCTGTACCGAGTCGTGGATGCTGACCCTGCCGTCCCGTCGCATGTTTTCACGGGTAGGCATGCTATTCCCCCTTGACGTGCTTTTCAAGTCCAGTATAAGCCTTCGTTTGCCTTCCTATACAAAGCAAGCCTTCGCAGCTTCTGCTGCGAAGGCTTGCTTGGGGGACTTAATTACCCCAGCGGGCCGGACCAAGACGAAAGCCGTGGCCACCGCCAGGCTTGCCGTGGCAGTAACCGCTGCCCATTCCGTGACCCGGGCCGTACTGGAAACCGTTCTCCTTGTGCCATTCATAAACCTCATCAAGGTGGTCCTTGGCGCTCTCTGCCTGTTCTTTTGTGATCTGGCCCAGTTCCACCCGTTTGTCCAGGATTTGTCTCCTGAGGCTGATCATTTGTTCATAAAGGGCGGCCAGGTCCTTGTCCACGTGAATTTTGTCTGTGGCCGCCAGGGCTGGGATTGACGCCAGGGTCAGCACCAACACAGCTATAGCAAGGGCAAAATACCGTTTCACTTCTATTCCTCCTCTTATCCATGTTCTTATCTGCCCTTTTAGTATAGTCGCTAATTTTGGTGGTAGTATGGGTAAGGTGTGACGAAACTGTGAAGGTTTTTAGGGAATAGCCAGCGAAGGTCATCAATAGGATTAGGATAGTAGGGGAAACTTGACTTTGGCAAAGGAGGGGATCTGGTGCGGCAGGAGAGAAACCGCAGGCTTTTTATCAGTACGGCGTTGTTACTCCTGGCGGTGTTGGCAGCAACCTTCTATCTAGGCCACCTGGCAGGTGACGGACCACTACTGCCGCCACCGGCCCTGCCCGAGTTGGATGCTTTTGTTCCTGCCCTTTATGATCTGGAGCTGTCTTTGGATCCAGAAAGTGCAACTATCCATGGTATGAGTCGGGTGGCTTACACAAATAATGAGGATGTACCCTTGGGGGAATTGTATTTTTACCTTTACCCTAACGCGGAGGTCTTTTCCGCTGATGTCAAACGACCCGGAAAACTTACCGTGTACGGGGTAAGGTCAGATGAAGAGCCGCTTACCTTTTCCACCGAGGCCACCTGGCTTAAGGTACCTTTACCTGTGGCGCTGGCACCAGGAGAAAAAGTCACCCTTGAGCTTACTTGGGATCTGAACATTCCCGATTACCCCGGACGGCTGGGAGAAAACGAGGGTGTCATCAGCTTGGGAAACTGGTACCCTATCCTGGCGGTATATGATGCGGAAGGCTGGCAGTTGTACCCTTACATGGAGCGAGGGGATCCTTTTTACAGCGAGGCAGGCCGTTACAAGGTACGACTGCGC
>JAAYHG010000165.1 GCA_012735455.1 Bacillota bacterium | reverse complement strand
CTTATGTACGCTGATACCATTACGGATTCCATGCGTCGGGCAATGGACGAGACAAACCGCCGTCGTGAGCTGCAGCAGGAGTACAATGAACGGCACGGCATCACGCCGCAGACGGTGCAGAAGGCGGTTCGGGACGTGATTGAAGCCACCCGGGTGGCGGAAAAGCCCGAGGCTTATCTGCCGCACGAAAAGAGCGTGCGCAACATGTCCAAGACAGAGCTCAAGACCTGGATCCGCGAGCTGGAAGAGCGCATGCATGCTGCAGCGAAACGGCTTGAATTTGAGGAGGCGGCTGAACTTAGGGATTTGCTGTTTGAGGCCAAGATGTTACTGGATCCTGGTTCGAAGTCGGTGAAAAAGGACAAAAGTAAGGGCTAAGTGGAAGGAAAAGGCTGTACATCCGTAGCCTGAGTGGTTACAATAGAATGGAAAGGTGAGAAGGAGGTTATGCGATATGACAGCCCCCGAAGTCATTGTTTACACCACTCCTACGTGCCCCTATTGCACTGTGGTGAAAGAGTTTCTTTCCAAGAACAACGTTGTCTATGAGGAAAAGAACGTAGCTGTTGACAAAGCAGCACTCAAAGAGATGCTGGGTTATACAGGGCGTTCTGCGGTTCCAACAGTTAAGATCGGCGATGAGGTAATAGTTGGCTTCGACAAGGCGCGCATTACTCAACTTCTCGGTTTGTAATTAGGCAGGAGTAAAGACCCGGGCCATGTGTGGTCCGGGTTTCGCTTTTAGTCTGTTCCCTTGGCGCGTCCACTAAATGTGATATAATGGAGAACGAAATAGAGCTTACCTGGTGAGGAGACTGATGCCAAGTGGCAGAGGAATACATTCGGGTCCGCGGGGCCCGACAGCATAATCTTAAGAACATCAATGTTGCCCTGCCCCGGAACAAACTGGTAGTGATCACCGGCTTGTCCGGTTCAGGCAAATCCTCCCTGGCCTTTGACACCATCTACGCTGAGGGACAGCGACGCTACGTGGAGTCTCTCTCAGCTTACGCGCGGCAGTTCTTGGGCCAGATGGACAAGCAGGATGTGGACTCTATTGAAGGGCTTTCACCGGCTATCTCTATTGACCAAAAGACCACCAGCCACAACCCGCGTTCCACGGTAGGTACGGTGACAGAGATTTATGACTATCTGCGCCTCCTTTTTGCGCGTATTGGCCAACCTTTTTGCCCCAACTGTGGGGAAGTGATTGCCAGGCAGACAGTGGACCAAATGGTGGATCAAATCTTGGCCCAGCCGGAGGGTACGCGTTTTCTGATCTTGGCTCCTCTGGTTCGCGGGCGTAAAGGCGAACACAAGAAGGTTATAGACGAAATGCGCAAAAGCGGGTTCGTACGTATGCGTGTGGACGGCGAAGTACGTGAATTGAGTGAAGAGATAAGCCTGGACAAGAATAAGAAGCACACCCTGGAAGTAGTAGTGGACCGCCTGGTGGTTCGCCCGGGGATCAGGGAGAGACTGGCAGATTCGCTGGAACTGGCGCTGGGACTAAGTGGTGGGCTGATTGTGGCAGCGGTGGTGGATGGGGAGGAGTACACCTTCTCCCAGAACTTTGCCTGCCCCAAGTGTGGTTTCAGTTTTGAGGAACTGTCGCCGCGCCTCTTTTCTTTCAACACTCCTTATGGGGCGTGCCCCAACTGCACAGGACTCGGCATCACCATGGAGATAGACCCGGACCTGGTGATTCCTGATCACAACAAGTCGGTGGCAGATGGAGCTATCGTTGCCTTTAGTCGCTCCTCTAACTACTTTCCGCAGATCCTGGAAGCACTGGCTCGCCACTACGGGTTTAGTACTGACACTCCTTTCCGGGAGCTCAAACCGGAACACAAGGACTTGCTCCTCTACGGGAATGGGGGTCAGCGCTTTCGCGTGGAGTACCTGAACCGCTGGGGCGAGGCCCGTATCTTTGAGACGGACTGGGAGGGAGTCATTCCTATCCTTGAGCGGCGCTACCGGGAATCCCAGTCAGATGCGGCGCGCAGCGAATACGAGGAGTACATGAGCACGCGCCCCTGTCAGGCCTGCCAAGGTCAACGTCTCAAGCCCGCAAGCTTGGCGGTACTGGTGGGAGGGCGCAATATTGCCCAGGTGGCAGCCCTCTCTGTGCGGGAAGCGGAACGGTTCTTTACAGAACTTAAACTCGGCGAGCGCGAGCGTTTAATAAGCGAACGGATTCTAAAAGAGATCCTGGCTCGCCTGGGCTTTTTGTCGAACGTGGGCCTAGGTTACCTGACCTTAGACCGGATTGCCGGGAGTCTCTCAGGTGGTGAGGCACAGCGGATTCGTCTAGCTACGCAGATCGGGTCTAGTCTCATGGGAGTACTCTATATCTTGGACGAGCCCAGTATTGGTTTGCACCAACGCGATAACCAGCGTCTTATTCATACCCTAAAGAGGCTGCGCGACTTGGGCAATACTGTATTGGTGGTGGAACTCGATCAAGAGACCATGGAGGCAGCAGACTACTTGGTAGATATCGGGCCCAAAGCCGGAGAGCAGGGCGGTGAGCTGGTGGTGGCGGGAACCTTGGCTGAGGTGAAGGCCTGCTCCCGCTCACTTACCGGCCAGTACCTGAGCGGCAAACGTCGTATCCATGTGCCGGCTGTGCGGCGCCAGCCCAATGGGAATTGGCTGACTGTCCAAGGTGCGGCCGAACACAACCTGAAGGATATAGATGTCAAGATTCCTCTAGGTGTTTTTGTTTGTGTCACTGGGGTCTCGGGATCGGGGAAATCTACACTGGTGAACGATATCCTGTTCCGGCGCTTGGCTCAAGACCTCAACCGGGCCCACACCCTACCGGGCAAGCACCGTGGTATCTTGGGCGAGGAGCACCTGGACAAGGTGATTGCCATTGACCAGTCGCCCATCGGTCGCACGCCGCGCTCCAACCCTGCCACCTACACCGGGGCCTTTGACCCCATCCGTGAGCTTTTCAGTCTCACTCCGGAGGCGCGGATGAGAGGTTATAAGCCGGGACGCTTCAGCTTTAACGTGCGAGGCGGGCGTTGTGAGGCCTGCCGTGGCGACGGCATACTCAAGATTGAGATGCACTTCTTGCCCGATGTCTACGTGCCATGCGAGGTCTGTAAAGGCCGACGCTACAACCGGGAAACTTTGGAGGTTAGGTATAAAGGAAAGTCTATTGCGGATGTGCTGGGCATGACTGTGAGCGAGGCCCTGCCCTTCTTTGCCAATATACCCCGCATCGCGACTAAGCTTCAGACTCTTTATGACGTGGGCTTGGGTTATATCCGCTTGGGTCAGCCAGCCACCACTTTGTCCGGAGGAGAGGCGCAAAGGGTGAAACTGGCCACAGAGCTTTCCCGGCGTTCCAATGGGCGTACCCTTTACATCTTGGATGAACCCACCACTGGCCTGCACTTTGCCGATATAGAGAAGCTTCTTGAGGTGCTGCAGTGCCTGGTGGACTCAGGAAACACCGTCTTGGTGATTGAGCACAACTTAGATGTAATCAAAAGCGCCGACTATATAATTGACCTGGGTCCGGAGGGCGGCGACGACGGCGGCCGGGTTGTTGCCCAAGGCACGCCAGAGGAGGTCGCGGCCACCCCCGAGTCCTACACCGGGCAGTTTTTGCGCCGCGTTTTGACCCAAGAGAACATCGGGGCGGAATTGGCGGGCCGCTGATTGCGGAAGGAGGCGGAGCATGGACTTAGACAAGAAGTTGGAGCTCTTGCCAGAGCAGCCGGGAGTCTATCTCATGAAGGACCGCCGCGGTGAGATCATTTACGTGGGCAAGGCGGTTAATCTCAAGAACCGGGTGCGCTCCTATTTTAAAGGCGGGACCCAGGCGCCTAAGGTGCGAGCTATGCTCCAACACCTGAACGATTTTGAGTATATCGTCACGGATTCAGAGGTAGAGGCCCTGGCGCTGGAGTGCAACTTCATTAAGAAGTACCATCCCCGTTACAATATCCTTCTGCGTGACGACAAGCAGTACCCGTATCTTAAGCTCACACTGAACGAGGAATACCCTCGCCTTATGGTGACGCGGCGGTTCAGAGCTGATGAGGCCCGCTATTTTGGTCCCTATACCGATGTGGGAGCTCTTAATAACACAGTGCTACTCTTGAAGAAGCTTTTCCCTCTGCGGACCTGTAGTCCTCATGACTTTGCCCACCGGGAGCGACCCTGCCTTAACTACCACATTAAGCGTTGTTCAGCACCCTGTGTTGGGTTGGCAGACAAGGCGGCCTATGGGGAGATGGTAAAGGAGTTGACGCTGTTTCTGGAAGGGCGACAGGAGGTGCTGATTAAGCGCCTCAAGGAACGCATGGCCGAGGCGGCTGCAACTCTGCGCTTTGAAGAGGCTGCTGTGTTGCGTGATCAGGTGGCAGCCTTGGAACGTGTGCTGGAAAAACAGAAGGTGGTGTCCCTGGCCGATGTGGATCAGGATGTTATCGCCTTGGCACGTGGTATTACCGAAGCCTGTGTGCAGGTCTTCCAGGTGCGGGGCGGAAAGCTAACAGCCCGCGACACCTTTTTCCTTAAGGGTACCGAGGGACATGAGCGCCCTGAGGTGCTGGCCAGCTTCCTGAAGGACTATTACTCCCGGGCGGCCAGCATTCCTCCGCAGCTCCTTCTGGCTGAACCGGCTGATGACCAAGAGCTCTTAGCAGAGTACCTGAGCCGATTAGCTGACCGCAAAGTGAGCATTCGTGTGCCGCAGCGAGGGGCCAAGAAAGAGCTGACGGCGCTGGCCGCCAATAATGCAACCCTTGCCCTGCGTGAGGCAGAAGAACTGTGGGCGCACCGTGAAGCCCGTACTGAGGGGGCGGTGGCTGCACTGCAGGTGGCCTTAAACCTAGAGAGGCCCCCGGAGCGCATTGAGGGTTTTGATATCTCCAATATTCAGGGACAGGAAGCGGTGGGTGCCATGGTGGTTTTTGAGAACGGTGAACCGCGCAAGGGGCACTACCGCCGCTTTCGCATCCGTACCGTGTTTCAAGCCAATGACTTTGCCATGATGGCCGAGGTGATTCGGCGGCGTTACAGTGGTAGTCTTCGGGACAAACTACCTCTGCCGGACCTAATCCTGATCGATGGTGGCAAAGGACAGTTGGGTGCGGCTCGCGAGGTTCTTAAAGAGCTGGGGCTGGGCTCAATCCCTACCTTTGGCCTGGCCGAAGAGTATGAGGAGCTGTATGAAGAAGGGCGATCAGAGCCGTACCGGCTGCCGAGGGATTCAGTGGCGCTGCAGCTTTTGCAGCGGGTACGAGACGAATCGCACCGTTTTGGTGTGAGTTACCATCGTGTGCTACACACTCAAAAAGTGCTGCGCTCAGAACTCGATGAGGTGCCCGGTATCGGCCCGCGGCGTCGTCAGGCCTTGCTGAAGCGTTTTGGTTCCCTTAAGAAAATCAAAGAAGCGACTTTGGAGGAATTACTGTCTGTGCCAGGGATGACGAAGCCAGTAGCAGAGGCGCTTTACAACCAGCTCCACAACTAGAGGGCGGCCTTTTTGGCCGCCCTCTTCGTTTGTAGCTTTAACCTGGCCTGTGTGGTTATACGTTACTCTACATTCTGCGTTCGGCAAAAAAGTGTTTCAAGCCATTGAACAAGGTTTGGGCGAGTTTTTGCTTGTGGTCAATATCCCGCAGCATTCCCTCGTCTACCCGGTGAGAGAGACAACCTACCTCCGCCACCACACCAGGTACGGGAGAGGCGCCCAGCAGTTGGCTCCCTGTGTTGCAGAAAGAGAGGAGGGGCAGGGGGAGCTTGCGCTCTATCTCCGCCCTGAGAATTTGAGCCAGACGTAGGCTGGCAGGGTCTCCGGCGCGATAGCGCAGGCCTAAGCCCGAGCATGGGCGTTTGGGGTTCAGCAAGGTGGCGATGCCTAGGACGACGTCACAGCGCCGGCCGGACCAGATGTCCTTCAGGCTGAGTGACGGGAGGCCGCTCCAATTGTTGTTTTGGTGTGGTCTTGCTCCGGCGGCAGCGAGCAGCCGGGCCAGGCGCTGGGCAATGTCCCTGGTAGGTACCGCCTCTGGAAGGCGTGTAGGGCTGTAGGCTCCCGGACGAGCCAAAGGGTCCAGGCGCACAATGCGCCCGGTGAAAATTTCCTGCAGCGGGGTGGGAAAAAGATGGAGGTGAAAACGGTGAACAGCACCAATCTCCTCTCGCAACTCCCACGGTGCTGCTAGATCTCGCTCTACGGTAAGATGAACAGTGTCATCCAGCTGCTGCAGTACGACCCTGTTAACCAAGGAATCGTAGATGTTGTAGGTACCTGCTGGCATGTTAAGCTCCGCCCCAGAGAAGCTGAGAGACAGGTTTAGCCCTACCTCTTGGGTGGAAACGGTGGGCGAACCAAAGAACTCAACAATTATCAGAGAGTCTCCTGTGAGTTTGGTATCTCCGGCCTGAGATAGGTGGGTGCGGAGGTTTACTAAGAGAGCAGGAGTAAACACAAATGCTTACCTCCCAGGAAGAAAACTGTCACACATGATGGTCCTTAGGAATAACGTATGCATATCGCCAGAAAAATGTAACCGCGGACATGTAGTTTCCACGAAAAAACCGGTCGTGTATGCCAGAAATGGTTTTCGTTGCTTCTTGTCAGGTGAATACCCGGATAGTATAATAAGTCCATAATTTTTCAGGTTCCATTTTCTGTATTACAGAAGGATAACGAGGGGGTGCGAGCGTGGCTGATGTCGACCGACATGTTCTGGTGTACTCCATTGGGATGGTTTGGCAGCTTACCGGCCTGACGGACGGGCAGATTCGCTACTGTGAGAAGCTGGGTCTAATCATGCCTGCTTGTACCACTGGCTACCAGAAGCGCTATTCGCCGCTTGAGGTGGAACGCCTTGAGGGGGTTTACTTTCGATCAGCCCAGTTAGATAAGTCCTGCTTAAGAGCTCAACTGCCACAACCGACACGACAACCCCCGCCGCGGGGGGGCAGGAGTCACGGATTTGGTACGGCAGCAGGAGCAGGTTAGGCTCAGCGCCGTTTACCTGTCAGTTAATCGTTGCCAAAGAGATAATTGGAGAAATAATGGCATGGGGGCGGTTATAGGAGCTGTACGCAGGAAAGAAAGGGAGCATGTAAGGTGTTCAAATATACTGAGGCTGATGTTCTCCGTATAGCTAAAGAAGAACATGTGGAGATGATCTTTCTCCAGATTACCGATATCCTTGGCGCTAGTAAGAATGTGGCTATCCCTCTTAGCCAGTTGGAAAGAGCGCTAAACGGCGAGACGATGTTTGACGGCTCATCTATTGCGGGTTTTGTCCGCATCAACGAGTCTGACATGGCATTACGACCGGACCCAAACACTTTTGTCATCTACCCTCGGGAAAACGGTAACCACATCCGTACAGGGCGCTTGATCTGCGATGTTTACAAGCCAGACGGCACACCCTTTGAAGGGGATCCACGTTACGTGTTAAAACGGGCCTTGGCTGAGGCTGCGGAGCTTGGTTTTGAGATGAATGTGGGTCCGGAACCGGAGTTCTACCTTTTTGAGCGGGATGAACACGGGCGCCCCACCACCCACACCCTAGACCGGGCAAGTTACTTCGACTTGACACCCATCGACTTGGGGGAGCACGCTCGGCAGGACATGGTCCTGGCACTGGAGAAGCTAGGCTTTGAGATTGAGGCAGCCCACCATGAGGTGGGACCGGGTCAGCACGAGATAGACTTTAAGTATGCCAATGCTTTGACCACTGCAGACAATATTACCACCTTCCGCTTGGCAGTGCGGATGGTGGCCAAGGAGCACAACCTGCACGCTACTTTTATGCCGAAACCCATTTACGGTATCCCTGGCTCGGGTATGCACTGCCACATCTCGTTGTTCAAGGACGGGGAAAACGTGTTTTACGATCCCGCTGGCAAGTATCAGCTCAGTTCCCTGGCGCTCAACTTCCTGGCGGGCCTTATGGTGCATGCCCCAGGCTATACTGCTATTACCAATCCCTTGGTGAACTCGTATAAGCGCCTGGTTACCGGCTATGAGGCCCCGGTTTATATTGCTTGGTCTCTGGCGAACAGAAGTCCCTTGATTCGTGTGCCGGCGCGCCGCGGAATTGGAACGCGGTTGGAGCTGAGGAGTCCTGATCCATCCAGCAATCCTTACCTAACCCTGGCGGTGGTGCTCAGGGCAGGTTTGGATGGAATCAAGCGTAACTTGACGCCCCCTGGTCCAGTGAATGAGAATGTTTACGGTCTCACAGAAGAAGACCGGCGGGCAATGCATATCCTGAGCCTACCGACTAGTCTTGGGGAAGCCTTGGGGGAGCTAAGCCGAGACACGATTATTAAGGAGACTTTAGGTAAACATGTGCTAGATCGCTTCATTGAGGCCAAGGAAATTGAATGGAATCTTTATCGCACCCAGGTCCACCAGTGGGAGTTGGACCAGTATCTGAACGTCATTTAAACGTTATGCAAGTCAGAAAGCGTTTGGCGTTTTCGGCCAAACGCTTTCTGACTGCAAAAGCCTAGTTTCCAACACTAAGTCGGAAACAGCGTTCTAGTGGTCAGGCACTCCAATTGTTGCCGTACATAAATTAATCAAGCACCAAAAAAGGAGATTCATCATAGCATGCGAAAAGGAGGAGGTGAAAGCAGTGGTAAAAATCCCTCTGCGTACTCACCTTATTACCGAAAAAGATGATATAGTAGAGGTCGTGGAGCGCTATGCACGCCGAGTGGCTGTTCCTGGTGATCTGATTGTTATCGCCGAGAGCGTGGTGGCAATTGCTCAGGGACGGTTTGTGCGCCCCGAAGACGTAAAAGCTGGGCGATTGGCCCGGTTTCTTTGCCGCTTTACCAAGCGGCACGGTAGCTTGACGTCGCCCGCCACCATGCAACTGGCCATGAGGGATGTGGGTACCTGGCGAATCCTCTTGGCAGCTGCTGCTGGTGCAGTGGGCCGGCTGCTTAAGCTGCCCGGATTCTTTTATCGCGTTGCTGGGATGCCTGCGGCGCTCATTGACGATGTGGCCGGTACAATGCCCCCCTATCACGCCCACATCGTGCTCGGTCCACTAGAAGCGGACAAGGTGGCGCAGGATGTGGCCGAGCGCATGGGTGTGGATACGGTTATTGTTGATGCCAACGACTTGGGCAAAGTGGATGTGGTGGGGGCGTCGCGGGGTGTGATGCGCCGCCTTGTGAGGTCACTTCTAATAGATAATCCGGCAGGCAATTACGAACAGCAGACACCGCTAACGGTGATCAAGGACTACCGCCGGGTGGCGTAAGAGGGGTGAAAAGATGGTAATGACCGATCTTGGACAGGCACCCTTGGCCGAGGCTGTTGCCCGCTACGCCAAGGATAAGGTAACACGCTTTCATATGCCAGGACACAAGGGCGGGACAGGTGCCTCTCCGGAGGCCCTGGCTATCTTGGGCCGAAGGGCGTTTGAACTGGATATCACCGGTGTGGAGGGCCTGGATGATCTGCTGCAGCCCACTGGTGTCATCCGGGAAGCTGAAGAACTTTTGGCGCGTGCCTTTGGTGCCGATGCCAGTTATTTTCTCATTAACGGAACCTCGTCCGGTCTGCAGGCGCTAATCCTGGGAACCGTGGGACCAGGTGAGGAAATCATAGTACCGCGCAACATGCACAAGTCCATGGTTTCTGGAGTGATCTTGAGCGGTGCACGTCCTGTCTTCGTTACTCCAGAGGTGGATCGCGAACAGGGTATTGCTCTAGGTGTAACTCCCGAAAAAGTGGAGGAGGCCTTGGTCGCCCATCCTAAAGCCAAAGCGGTCCTTCTCATTAGTCCCACTTATTATGGTGTGACATCCGATTTGGCAGCTATAGCTGCTTTGGTACACAAGCGTGGTCTGCCCTTACTCATTGATGAGGCTCACGGTCCGCATTTTTATTTCCATGAAGACCTCCCGCCCGGGGCTCTCCGTCAGGGAGTAGACGCCTGCGCCCAGGGTGCACACAAAATCCTCTGCAGTCTAACGCAAAGCTCATGGCTGCACGTGAAGGGTGAGCGCGTCGACCGTGGGCGTCTACGGGCGGTGTTAGGGGTTATCCTAAGTACCAGCGCTTCTTATCTGCTCATGGCCTCACTAGATCTGGCCCGACAGCAGATGGTGCGGGATGGTAGGGCCATACTGACGCGTACCCTGGAGCTGGCGGAACGACTGCGCAACGGTGTGCGACGGTTACCCGGCTTGACCACCTTTGGGCGTGAATACTGTTCGCGGGCGGGGGCAGTGGACTTGGACCTTACGAAGGTAACGGTGAGTGTTAAGGGTCTCGGAATTACGGGACAACAGGCAGAACTCTATCTGCGTTATGAGCACGGTATACAGGTGGAGCTGTCGGATCTTTATAACGTACTTTTCATCGTTGGCCCCGGCACCACAGAGGAAGATGTAGAGCGCCTACTTAAAGCTCTAGCGGAGCTGGTGCGCGAAAATACTGCTCGGGCGGTGCGGCAAATTGGTGTCGATGCTTTGCCACCTATACCACGGCAAGTAATTACCCCGCGGGAGGCTTTTTTTGCTCCAGCGGATACTGTTCCTTTGGTGGCTGCCAAAGGACGCATTAGCATGGAGACAGTCACCTGTTATCCTCCTGGCATTCCCATCCTTTGTCCGGGTGAAGAGGTTACACCGGAGATCATAGAGCATATTGAATTTATGAAAGAAAATGGTTATCGTATCCAAGGGCCCCAGGACGGTGGGTTAACACGCCTGCGCGTGGTCAAGGAGTAAACCCAGGCCAGTCCTGGGATCTTTTTTTTGGATAGTTGAAGTTCCTGCTTACGATACTAAGTGTGAGGGAGGAGGTGAAAAACTATGCAAAAAAAGACTCTTGCCTGTGTGTTGGTTGGGTTGTTAGTGTTAATCTTAGCGGTGGTCCTTACCGGCTGTCGAACCGCCCAACGTAAGCCTTTGCCGGACAGAACTCCACAGCCGGAGCGCCCCACTCCAATACGCACGGCTCCTCCACCACAAGGGCCAAATGCCAACGAGCCCATGCCGACCGAAACCAAGGAGGTTGCGGCGCTCCAGGACAAGTTGGCCCGTGAAGCAGCCAGTGTAGCAGGCGTAAAACGAGCCTGGGTTGCTCTCTCAGGTAACACTGCCCTGGTGGGTGTGGAGCTGGAGAGCGATGCTCCGCGGGGCCAGGATGATGCTGCCGGGTTAAAGAATGACATCAGCAGTCGTGTCCGTCGTGCTGACCCGCGGATCAAGAACGTGGCTGTAGCCACAGATGATGCCACTGTTGCTCGCGTGCGCCAAATTGCTGAGGGAGTAAAGGAAGGAAAACCGGTCAAGACTTTTACCGAGGATCTAAACGATCTGATGAAGCGCATGGCCCCGGGAGTGAAATAAGTTCACCTTGTAATAACCTATCCGCCATCCCTCCGCCCATATACTGGTGACGCCAGGGCGGAGGGTACATAATACACCCTCCCGCTGCGTAAGAATCACCAGAGGAAGCGTGGAGGGGGGCAGAGACCTTGTCCCTGGCGCAGGGCGTTCTTGTGCTTCTAATTTCCGGAGCACTTACAAAATTCATTGGGGTCTTCTATCGCGTACCGTTAAGCTACCTCTTGGGAGCGGAAGGAATAGGTTTGTATCAGATGGCCTATCCTGTTTTCGGTGTGGCTGTCATTTTGGCCAGCGGTGGACTACCCTTGGCTATTGCTCGTTTCATGGCAGAACAACTTGCCCTAAGACGAGAGGACAAGGCTTGGCGCATCTATGCCATCGGCCGTCAACTCCTTATCCTGCAGGGGCTGATCTTGGCAGTCCTCCTTTTTGGGGCTGCACCTTTGTTGGCCACAAAGCTCCTGGGTGACCCCCGGGCTGAACTGCCCCTGCGGGCCCTGGCACCGGCGGTGTTCTTGGTGGCGGTGGAAGGGAGTCTCAAGGGTTACTTCCAGGGGCGGCAGATGCTTTCGGTATTGGCCCAAGGCCAGGCGTTAGAACAGGTTTGCCGGGTTGCCACCATGCTTTTGCTGGCCCACCTTATGCTCCCCTTAGGGTTGGAGTATGCCGCAGCCGGAGCCACGGCGGGAGCGGCTGGTGGTGCCGCCAGTGTGGTCCTTTTCCTGGAGTGGCAGCAGCGGTGCAAGCCGCGGCTGTCCCAGGGGGTGGGTTCCGGTGACTGGTATGTATCAGCCAGACAACTTTGCTCTGTGTCTCTACCCGTGATGTTGGGGTCGTTTATCATGCCGGTCATGCAAATGGTGGACGCTGCCATTGTTCCGCTTCGGTTGCAGGCCGGAGGAATTCCCATGCGCACAGCCACAGCTCTTTTTGGGCACCATGCGGGGATGGCCATGTCCTTGGTAGGTATCCCTACAGTGGCTACCGCTGCCCTGGCTACAGCCTTGGTGCCTTCCATTGCTGGAGCCCTGGCCCAAGGTGACCAGTTGCAGGCCACCCGGCGTGTTCGGCAGGCCTTGAGCCTCACCCTGGCAGTAGCGATTCCGGCAGTGGCTGGGCTGTATGCCCTACCAGAAGAGATTTGTTTGGTACTTTTCAACTCTCTTGAAGCGGCAGTGCCGCTGCGCTACCTTGCTTTTGGTACCATAGGTCTTTGCCTTATGGAAACCGGCAGCGCTCTGTTACACAGTATGGGATTGGGTAGGTGGGCAGTGCTGGCCATCTTCTGCGGAGGTCTGTTAAATGCGGTCTTAGACTACCACTTGAGCGCCCTGCCGCTGCTTAATATCCGGGGTGCTGCTTTAGGGACAGCCCTGGGTTTTTCGTTGGCCGCTGTCTTGATACTAATTCCTTTGATCCAGAAAATACCGGGGAGTCTCCGTGCCAGCTTTTTTTTCTTCCCGACTGTAGCTGCTAGCATCATGTTTCCTGTTGTCAGGTTTGTGCTGTCCTGGGTCCTTGACTGCGGTTGGCCCCTAGCGGTAGCGACTCTAGGAGCAGTAGCTGCCGGGGCCGCAGTTTATGGGGTGTTAGCGCTGCTTCTAGGGATGCTGTTCCCTGAAGCTTGGCTTATACGCCCCCGCTGAGTAGGAAATAAATGTTGCAGCTAGAAGGAATTAAAGTCCTTTTAGCGAAATGCTTTATTAAAAACAAAAAGCGAACTGCGCTGGGGGGGTGGGCCAGATGGCTTACGAACCAAAGTGGCGAGATGAACTTACCGACCAGCTGTGCCTGGCCTTTGCGGCTTTGGAAACACCGGAGGAGAGTGCTCGCTTATTAGAAGACATCTGCACCATTGGCGAGATTCAGGCCTTGGCTCAACGTTTGGAGGCGGCGCGGATGCTGCGCGCTGGCTATACTTACGAGCACATTACCGCCCGGACAGGCATGAGTACTGCCACCATCAGCAGGGTAAAGAAATTCCTTAATTACGGAGCGGATGGCTACAAGCTGATTCTAGACCGTTTAGAGGAGAGGGGAGACTTACCACCGCTACCACCGCCCCAAGAGTAAAACGCCCGTGAGGGCGTTTTTGTTTAAGACGGAGAGGTCTAAGAGCCGTTGCCAAAGGGGTCAAGGAGTTTTGTCCTGCTATGTGCTATGAACTCCTTGATTGCTTTCCTGGCTCCTTCTAAGTTGTGGAGGGCCGCATTGCCGCATTGGGTTTCGTTTTTGGCAGGTATCTCCCTTGAAAGCAAAGCCTCCTCCAATGCCTTGCGCAGAGTGTGCTCAGCCCATTCGGGGTCGTGTTTCCCGAAGACAGTTAGATAGAATCCGGTTCTACAACCCATAGGCGAAAGATCGATAATGTTGTCCACCTGGTGCCGAAGTTCTTCGGCCAGGAGGTGTTCTAGACTATGGATGGCAGCAGGATCTAAGAATTCCTTGTTAGGTTGAGTAAACCTGATGTCAAATTTGGTTACAGTGACTCCTTGCCACTCTTTTCGATCTGCCACGCGGATATAAGGGGCGACAACCTTGGTATGGTCCAGGTTAAATGACTCTACTTTGTATTCTTGCATTGCCAGACCTCCATTCTGCGTCTACCATTATCATACCTCATGAACCGCAGTTGTGCATGCAATTCAATGCGCGTACCTCTGTGGTTGGTGTAGGCAAAGAGGAAATACTAATGTGTAGGCCAAACAGGAAAAGGAACTCATGGTGTCGAAATCCTTTTTCTGTGAAACAATGCTTGTATGGGTAAAACTGGAGGATTTAAGATGGACTTGATGGCAGGCCTTAACCCGCAGCAACGGCTTGCAGTAGAGCACGGGGAAGGCCCTTTACTTATTTTAGCCGGGGCCGGGAGTGGCAAGACTCGCGTACTTACCCACCGTATTGCTTACCTCTTGGAACAGGGTATAGCGCCCGAGGAAATCCTGGCCATAACCTTTACCAATAAAGCGGCCAGTGAGATGAAAGAACGGGTGGAGAGTATAATAGGTGCCAGGGTTGCTGGTATCTGGCTGGGGACGTTTCATGCTGTCTGCGGGCGCATTTTGCGCCGGGAGATACACCGATTGGGCTACACTGCCAGCTTTGTCATTTACGATACGGACGATCAGTTGAACCTGATACGTAGGGTGCTGAAAGAAGCAAACCTGGACGAAAAGGTTTATAACCCGCGTACTGTACAGTTTTTAGTCTCCAGGGCTAAGAATGAACTGGTGGGGCCGGACGAGTTTAGCCGCTACTGGTTGCGGGAAGGTGATCATGACTACAGCGGCTTTTTTTTGGACAAGGTGGCAGATCTCTATCGTGCTTATCAAGCTGCACTCAAGACTAACAATGCTTTGGATTACGACGATATGCTAAGTCTAACGGTGGAGGTCTTTTCTGGTTGGCCGGATGCCCTCGCTCTGTGGCAGGGGCGTTTCCGCCACATCCTGGTGGATGAGTACCAAGACACTAATCACGTGCAGTACGTCCTTGTGCGGCAGCTGGCAGGAGTACACCAAAACCTATTTGTGGTGGGCGATGACAACCAGTCCATTTATGGTTTCCGCGGGGCGGACATCCGCAATATTTTGGAGTTCGAACGCGATTTTCCCAGGGCCCGGGTGATCAAGCTGGAGGAAAACTATCGTTCCACGCAAACCATACTGGACGCGGCCAACCACTTGGTGGCGAATAACGTGAAACAAAAGGAGAAAAGACTCTGGACCGCCAATGATCGAGGAGACAAGCTTAGACTCTTTGAGGCCGCCAGCGGTGAGGAAGAGGCATGCTATGTGGTGCGGGAGGTGCAGCACCTGTTAGGCCGTGGCTTTTGCCTTAAGGATTGTGCGGTTCTCTACCGTACCAACGCTCAGTCGCGCTTGTTAGAAGAGGCCTTCTTGCGAGAACGGATGCCTTATCGTATGGTTGGGGGCCAGCGCTTCTACGAACGTATGGAGATCAAAGACACCCTGGCTTACCTGCGCCTCCTGGTGAATCCAGCTGATACCGTGAGTCTGGAGCGAATTATCAACACGCCGCGGCGGGGTATTGGGCCGCAAACATTAGCCAGGTTGCTTACCTTTGCCAGGGAGCAAGGGCTGACACCTGTTGCCGCTGCCCTGAGGGCAGGAGAGATAGCAGGGGTTAACAAGAAGGCAACGGCAGGACTGGTAGACTTCGGCCGGGTGATTGTTGAGCTGAGCGATCTGGCCCTAAACGTACCCTTGACAGAACTAGTAGCCCAGGTGCTGGACAAGACTGGTTATAGACAACAATACGAAACCGATGCCACGGCCGAGGCCCAGACTCGGCTGGAGAACCTGGACGAGTTCCTGGCAGTGGCCGAGAGCTTTGTCAAAACCAGTGAAGATACATCTCTGCCCGCGTTTTTGGCTACAGTGGCCCTCTTTACCGACCAGGATAGTTACGAGGCTGGTGCCGAGGCTGTTACTTTGATGACACTGCACAGTGCTAAAGGTTTAGAGTTTCCCGTGGTTTTTTTGGTTGGTTTGGAGGAAGGGCTTTTCCCCCACAGCCGTTCTCTGGACAGGGACGCAAGCTTTGAAGAAGAAAGACGTCTTTGTTACGTCGGCCTTACCCGGGCCAAGAAGCGCCTCTACCTTAGCTATGCCCGGGAACGCCAGGTGTATGGCCGCATTGTCTATTCTACTCCTTCGCGTTTTTTGGCTGAGATTCCGGGCGACCTTATCCAGGAAGTGCAGCGTGCTGGTCAGGAGGACCACCCAGTGGCGTCTAAGCCAGCTTGGCTCTCCGTTCGTAAGAAGGAGAAGCGGGAGGTGCTAGCCGCCAGGGAGGTGGATTTTGCAGGGGAGACGGAAACTGTGGGCTGGCGCCCGGGAGACCGTGTAGAACATAAGATG
>JAAYHG010000164.1 GCA_012735455.1 Bacillota bacterium | reverse complement strand
GTTATAAACATACACATCCCCTCGGTTTTTAGTTCGGGGCATCGTTCATCACCTCATCTTTCCACTTATTGTCCCTCCCCCTTATTATACAAATGAGGTTAATTTCATTAAGGGAGGAGGAGGAAGGATAAAACCATATATAACATTTAGACATTGTGACCACCAGCCGCTGCGATCTCTAGCGCCCGCTTGGCGTGCTCTTGTCCTTTGACCTCGGCAAAGTCAGGGTAGAGCGCCGAGTCAGGGTTAAACTCTGCGGTGGGCACAGGTAAGGGCTCGCGCTCACCTTGAAGAAGTTCAACTACCTGGCCCAAAGTGGTGGCTGGGTAAACCTCTGCCCCTGCCGCCCAGGCAGCTTCGGCAGCATTGGCTGCCGGAAGAATGAAACGGGCATAACCTTCCTTATATAAAGATGCCACCAATGGCAGGATGCCAGGTATGGGTCGAAGTGATCCGTCGAGGGAGAGTTCACCCAAGAAGATAGCGTTCTGCCACTCGCCTAGGGTAACGGTGCCTGCCGCAGCGAGTAGCCCAACTGCCAGGGCCAAGTCGAAGGCAGGCCCCTCCTTAGGCAGATCGGCTGGAGCCAGGTTCACAGTTATTCTTTCGCCGGGAAAGTTAAACCCGGCGTTTTTAATGGCTGAGCGTACGCGCTCCCTGGCCTCTCTCAAGGCGGTGTCGGGCAGCCCTACAATATTAAACTGTGGCAAACCGAAAGAAACGTCTACCTCTACTGCAATGCAGACGCCGGAAAGTCCACGCAAGGTAGCGGAGTTAAGTTGCGCGAGCAAAGCAAAACCTCCTCCAACGGGCACTATTCGCTTTTGTGTCAAGGTTTTCCTGCTGGCTAGAGATACAGTATGAAATGCCCAGCCCGGAACCATGCTAGAGGCAAGGAGGGATGAGGATGCGTTCACTTTGGCGGGGTGCAGTAAGCTTTGGTCTCGTGAACATACCAATTCGACTGTACGCTGCTACAGAGAAGCAGGACATCAAGTTTCGTTATTTGCACCGGGAGTGTTTAACACCCATTGAGTACGAGAAGCGTTGTCCCTCGTGTGATCGGGAGATCACGAGCGATGAGATTGTTTGGGGTTATGAGTATGAGAAGGGGCGGTACGTGGTCCTCAACCAGGAGGACTTCGAGCGTCTGCCCCTCCATACCACCAAGACCATTGAGATTATGGATTTTGTGGCCTTGACAGAGGTTGACCCGGCGTACTTCGACCGCACTTATTACCTGGAACCGGTGGAGGGCGGGGCTAAGGCTTACCAGCTGCTGCTCAAGGCCATGGAGCAAACACAAAAAGTGGCTATTGCCAAGGTTGTCTTGCGCTCGAAGGAGTCCCTAGCCACCATACGCACGCGTGACGGGGTATTGGTAATGGAAACCATGTTCTACGCCAATGAGATTAGGTCGCCGCAGGGGCTTAACCTGGGTGAAGGAACGGTGAAACTTAGTGAGAAGGAGCAGGAGATGGCGGTACGTCTGATAGACGAGCTGACCACCCCGTTCCAGCCAGAAAAGTATAGCAGCGAATACCGTGCGGCCCTTTCGGAACTCATTGCGGCTAAGGTTGCTGGCCAAGAGATCGCAGAGGTGCGGCCGGCCGCGCGGGCAGAGGTGGTGGATCTCATGGAGGCACTTCGCGCTAGCCTCAGCGAAGCAGAGAAGGAGCGTAAGCCGAAGAAGAAAACACGAGCGAAGAAGACTGCGGTGTGATGCTACCTGAGACCATCCTACCCATGGAACCGGTTCAGATAGGAGAGCCTTTTGATGATCCGAAGTTTCTTTATCAGGTCAAGTGGGATGGCATACGCATGATCAGTTACATTGAGGGGGGCAGGGTGCGGCTGCACAGCCGCAGCTTGAGGTCCAGGGATGGCTTTTACCCGGAGCTGGATCTGCTCGTAGACCTAACACCAGATGGGACGGTCCTAGATGGGGAACTGGTTGCTTTAAAGGACGGGAAGCCCAGTTTCCCCCTTGTTCTCCGGAGAGAGCAGGTGACTACGCTGAAACAGGCACGGGAACTTGCCGGGGAGGTTCCGGTGGCCTACTTGGTCTTTGACATGCTTTACTGTCAGGGCCGGCCTCTGCTGAAAGAACCCCTTAGCGAGCGACAGAGATACCTAAAGGAATTCCTGCAAGAAGCTGGTAGTGTGCATATTGTGGAGAGTTTCGCGTCCGGCATCGACCTCTTCCAGGTGGTAAAGGAGCAGGAACTGGAAGGGATAGTGGCCAAGAGGCGCAGCAGCCCGTACCTTATTGGGAGAAAATCATCCGAGTGGCGCAAAGTGAAAGTGCGGCGCCGCCAACTTTGCCTGGTCGGGGGATACACAACGGAGGGGAAACGGGTCCGCTCCCTTTTGGTGGGGGCATGGCAGAATGGCAACCTGCGCTACCTAGGCCGGGTGGGAACAGGACTTACGGCCCAGGAATGGGATGTCTTGGCGGAGCAGTTGCCAGCGTTGTCTGTCGAGACTTGCCCTTTTGTGCAGTGCCCACGTGCCCCGGGGTTGCACTTTGTAAGTCCGGTGTTGCCGGTCTGGGTGGAGTACAGTGAGTGGACTCCAGACCTTCGTCTTAGGGCACCTAGCATTATTGGTTTTGCTACAGCAAAGCCAACCGAGTGCTATCTTTAAGGAGGATAAACTGAATCGGGGGAAATAGGATGGTGCGAGAAGAAAAGCGCGTAGCCGTTGATGGGCGCGAACTTACCCTAACTAATCTCAGCAAAGTTTTTTGGCCTGAAGACGGCTACACCAAGGCCGATCTTATCCATTACTATACAGAGATTTTTTCTTACCTAGCGCCTTACCTCAGAGATCGTCCCTTGGTAGTGACTCGCTACCCAAATGGTATTTTCGGGAAGTCCTTTTACCAAAAGAACCTGCCTAATTACGCGCCCGAGTGGATTGAGACTGTGGCAGTGCCAACAGAGTCAGAAAAACGGGTTATCCGTTTTCCAGTCTGCCAAGATTTGTCCACTCTGCTCTGGTTGGTGAATCAGGGAGCAGTGGAACTGCACCCTTGGCTTTCGCGCCGGGACAAACTTGACTATCCGGATTTTGCCGTCTTCGATTTGGACCCGGATCCTCCTAGTTCTATTGTTGAGGCGAGGCAGGTGGCCCAGGTGCTACAGCGCTTTCTCACTGCATTGGGGCTGCAGGTTGTTATCAAGACCTCCGGTGCTACAGGGCTGCATCTATATGTGCCTTTGGCACGGGAGGAGACCTACGAGGAAGTTCGTGATTTTTGCGGTTTAGTGGCCCAAGCGGTAGCTGCAGAACTGCCGGATTTAGCAACTGTAGAACGCAAGGTGGCCAAGCGACAGGGCAAGGTCTATATCGACTGGCTACAGAATATTCGTGGGCAGACCATCTGTGCTCCTTACAGTGTTCGTCCGCTTCCCCATGCTCCTGTTTCTACTCCCTTACGTTCCGAAGAGGTTGAAGAAGTGACAGGTGGCTGTAACATAAAGACCATGAGACGACGCATAAAGGAAGAAGGAGAGCTGTTTAGGGAGGCCCTCGCAGGGGGCGGGATTCTGCGACAGGCACTGGCCAATCTTAGGCCGCAGAAAGGAGGAATAACTGCCTTTGGCAGCTAAGTAAACCAAAGGCAAATGGGGGAGAACGGGGGAGGGAGAGGAAATAGCACCCTTGAGTGAACGGGATCTCTGGCTGGCCGTGTCCGCTGTACCGGGAATAGGGCCACGTTCTTTCTACCAGCTGTTGGCAGAGTTTGATCACCTCCAAGACTTTTGGCATACCCCTGAGACTGAAGTCCTGGAGAGGCTGGCTGCATTAGGGCAGAAGCGTTTGCAGGCACTGCTTGAGGGTCGAAGGAGTTTTTCTTTGGAGCAGACCTTGGAACGGTTGGCTGCAGCTAAGGTTCAGTACGTGACCCTGCTTGATGCGGACTATCCCGAACGTCTAAAGACTATTTTTGATCCACCGCCGGTGCTGTATTACCGGGGGACCCTGAGTTCAGAAGATACCCTCGCAGTGGCGGTAGTGGGATCGCGCCGGGCAACGGCCTACGGACGAGAGGTGGCCACGAAAATTGCTCAGGAGTTGGCTGAAGCCGGGGTTACTGTGGTAAGCGGTTTGGCCCGCGGAATAGACAGCGCCGCACACCGCGGTGCGCTGGCTGGGCACGGACGTACTCTGGCCGTGTTAGGCTGTGGTTTGGATGTCACGTATCCACCGGAGAATGGGCGGCTATACGCTCAAATTGCCGAGCAAGGCGCAGTCCTGAGTGAGTTTCCCTTGGGGACACCGCCCGAGGCAAGGAACTTTCCTCTGCGGAACCGAGTGATTAGCGGTTTGTCTCGAGGTGTGCTGGTAGTGGAGGCAGCGCGCACCAGTGGCTCGCTTATAACGGCCGATTGCGCCCTTGAACAGGGGAGAGACGTGTACGCTGTGCCTGGACCCATAACCAGTCCTTATAGCTGGGGAACAAATAATCTGATTAAGCAGGGGGCCCGGGTTGTACAAGGGGTGCAGGATGTACTGGTGGAGCTTGGTTTAGAATATAGAGAAGACCAAACACGAAGGCTACCGGACTTGACGGACCAGGAAGAGAAGGTGTATTCTTTCTTTTCAGAGCGTAGCATTCATATTGATGAGCTGGTGCGCCTTTCCGGGCTCACGACGCAAGAGGTAACAACAGTGCTCATGATGTTGGAACTTAAGGGATTAGTGCGGCAACTACCAGGAAAAATGTTTTTCCGGTTACCATAACGGTAATACTGACAAAGGATATAATACTCCGGGCGACCTGCCCCGGCGTTGGGGGTTTGAGGATGGCAAAGTATCTTCTTATAGTGGAATCTCCGGCAAAGGCCAAAACAATAGAAAAGTTCTTGGGTAAGAATTACTCTGTAGCCGCCTCCATGGGCCATGTGAGGGACCTACCTAAGAGTCAATTTGGGGTAGATATAGAGGCAAACTATACCCCCAAATACATAACCATTCGGGGTAAGGGTGAAATCCTAAAGAAATTGCGCGACGCAGCCAAGAAGGCGGACAAGGTGTTCCTGGCTGCTGACCCGGACCGGGAAGGTGAGGCAATTGCCTGGCACTTGGCCCACATACTGGGAATTCCCCCTTCTTCTAATTGCCGTGTTGAGTTCAACGAGATAACGAAACAAGCAGTGTGGGAGTCCCTCAAGAATCCGCGCACCATTGATCAACACCGTGTTGATGCTCAGCAGGCACGGCGTGTCCTGGACCGCCTGGTAGGATACAACCTCAGTCCCTTGCTCTGGGAGAAGGTTAAACGTGGACTTTCTGCGGGACGGGTGCAGTCTGTGGCGGTAAAACTCATTTGTGACCGGCAGCGGGAGATTGATGCCTTTGAACCTCAGGAATATTGGACCATTACCTCACAGCTGGCGAAGACCACAGGGGAGAGGTTTAGTGCCCG
>JAAYHG010000163.1 GCA_012735455.1 Bacillota bacterium | reverse complement strand
AGGAGCAGTTCGGTGCCAGGTTGGTAGACCGGTCAGGAAGGAAGACAGAGCTGACTGAAGAAGGACGCTATGTGTGTGAGTTTGCACGTCAGACTCTGGCTCTCCTGGCTGAAACGGAATACAAAGTTAGTGAGCTTTCAGAACGTGTCCGCGGGCGTCTCTACGAAGGGGCCAGCACCATTGCAGGGGAGTACATCTTACCCTACCTGATTGGTGCTTTCAAAAAGAAGTTTCCTGAAGTTCAGGTGTGCCTAGAGATTGGGAGTTCCGGCGAAATCCGTAAAAAAATACTGGAACAGCGTTTGGATTTGGGATTGGTTGGTGGTGGCAGTACCCAGTCACAGATTGTCATGCAAAAGGTATTTGAGGATGAGTTGATCCTTATTGTTCCAACATCCCACGAGTGGCAATCCCATACCCACGTTCTTCCTACGGCTTTGCTGGATCAAGATTTTATTCTGCGCGGAAGAGGTTCCGGCACACGTCAGGTGCTAGCCGACCGGTTGAAAGAGGTGGGCATAGACCTGAATGACCTCAAGGTGGTCATGGAACTTGGTAGCCCAGAGGCTATTCTTACAGCGGTAGCGGCGGGACTTGGCATTTCCGTCATTTCTCGTTGGGCGGCAGACAAAGCCTTGGCCCTGGGGCAGGTGCGCGAGGTGCACGTTGACGGTCTGGACTTAAAGCGGGATCTTTATTTGATAACACACAAACAAACTCTACCTAACCGCGCTTTGGAGGAATTTCAAGACTTTATCACGAACTTTAATACCCATAGCTTACGCCGTGCAGTGAGCTAACGTGCGCTAGCAGGGAGGTGTTCGTGGTGGATAAGGAGCTGCGGTTGACAGCGCTTACGGCAGCCTCTGGGTGAGGGGCTAAGCTGGGTCCTGAGACCCTCTCGCAGGTTCTGCGAGACCTACCCCTGATTTCTGACCCTAACCTGTTAGTGGGGCACGGAACTAGTGACGACGCTGCTGTCTACCGCCTTAGTCCAGCGCTGGCCCTTATTCAAACAGTGGACTTTTTTACTCCAGTGGTAGATGATCCCTTCATGTACGGACAGATAGCGGCCGCCAATGCCCTGAGCGATGTTTACGCCATGGGTGGACGGCCGCTCCTTGCGCTTAATGTTGTATGTTTCCCCTCTTGCTTGTCTCCTTCCATTCTAAAGGAAATCCTGCGTGGCGGCGCAGAAATGGTCCGCCAGGCAGGAGCGGTTTTGGCCGGCGGTCACAGCATAGATGACAACGAACCCAAGTATGGTCTTGTGGTCACGGGAGTGGTGGCACCGGACAAGGTTTGGAGCAATGCATCGGTACAGCCGGGGGATATTCTGGTACTTACTAAGCCCTTGGGAACAGGGGTCTTTCTCGCTGCCTTCAAAGGGGATCTAGCACCGGAGGCAGAATTTGCAGCAGTGGTAAGGAGTATGGCCACCCTTAACGACCGAGCCGCGCGGGCGGCGCAGGTGGTAGGAATCTCTGCTGCCACAGACATTACCGGCTTCGGCCTCTTGGGCCATGCCCATGAATTAGCGGTCGCCAGTGGTGTGGATATAGCTTTCTCTTTGTCTTCCATCCCTGTGTTCGCTGGTGCCCGTGATCTGGCTCGCCAGGGCTTGGTGCCTGGTGGTACATATCGCAACCGGGCATACTTGGAGGGAAAAATCGAGTCCAGGGCTCCAGTTCCAGAGGATCTTGCCGATATCCTTTTTGACCCCCAGACCAGCGGCGGACTCTTGCTTGCTGTACAAGCCCCTAAAGCTGAACTGCTACTCAAGACCTTGATCCATGAGGGGGTAACAGCCACTGCCGTAGGCATAGCGGAACCGATGCAGGGGAAAAAGCCTATCATTAGATTATTGGACGGATTGAGTCTACCTGCCTGATCAACGGATGAGATGATTTTTGCTGAGAGGAGCCTGTGGACATGGAAGAGAGAAGGGTGGATGCGCGGGGATTGGCCTGTCCCCTGCCGGTGATTGAGACTAAGAAGGCAATCGAAGGGCTGCGGTGCGGCAAAGTGATCACTCTGGTGGACAATGCCGTGGCGCGGGATAATGTCACAAAATTGGCCGCCAGTCTTAATCTTCCGGTTGACATAGTGGCCGCTGGTAATGACTTTATTCTTACGATTACCAAGGAAGGGGCACTAGTAGAGGCACGAGCAGCAGAGAGCACAGCGCCTGTTGCCTCTCCAGAGCGCCTTGATAAGGGACCGGTTATACTGATACTGAGCGACAGCATCGGTCGTCCGGCGGAAGAACTAGGGCAAGTACTCATGCGCTCCTTTTTTTATACCCTGACCGAGAGTACCCCGGCACCAGAGTGTATTATCCTCATGAACGGCGTGGATGCCATCGTCTTCACGGCAGGCATCGGGGAGAACACCCCGTCCCTGCGCACCGCCCTCTGCGCCAATTTGT
>JAAYHG010000162.1 GCA_012735455.1 Bacillota bacterium | reverse complement strand
TAGGGAGTTGATTTGAAAACTAACAGCCGGTTGGGTTAAGAACAGTTTTTCCGCTGCCAACGAAAAACTCTTGCACTCAGACAAGGCCACCAGGGTACGCAACTGGTTAATGTTCATTACTTTATCATCCCCCAGTGTATCAGATATTCTTATTGAGTTAATTTCGACACTGGGGGGGAGAAACCCTGCTTATTTCTTAACAAAGTTTATCCATGGTAAAGAAGTATTTATGGAAAAAAGTAAAGAAGAGCCTGCAGTGACCTACGCTACAGCTGCTGCAGATCCCACGGGGCGGAACCCACAGCAACCTTTGCTCGACTAGAAGGGATACCTTGAAGTTCTATTCCCGAGAACAGAACCTTTAGTCCGGAAACGGACCTGCGGCACCCCAACTAGTCTTAGCTCGACCGGTAGGCATCCCCTTAGTAAGGAACACCCACCGATCTGCCCGCCGGCCTATGCCGCGCCTCCGCACGACACAGACCTTTGGCCGACCACAGCAGAACTGGCGTCCTGCAGCAGTCTTGGCTCAGCCACTACAGACCCTTCAACCTTATTTTGTCCGGGCGAGCGAACTTTATTCCCCAAGAAGGTAGTTTTATGTGTCACTTGCCTACGGTCATGGTACGGAAAAAGGACAAAAAAAGCGGGCCCTCACATAGTTGAGCCCTTTCGTATAATAAGAAGGGGGGTATAGGATAGCTTGTTACAAAGTATAACAATGGCTTGTTAAGCAAATATTGCACTGGAGTTACATTAGTATTAAGCTCCGGCAAGGATTCAAGATTCGTCTGCATATAGACACGCCGCTAAGTACATACTAGGGTCGCTCACAGTTTGCCGGAAGGAGGAAAAGGAGTGCAAGAGCAGACTACAGGACGCGGATTACAGATCTTTACCGACGCCGTACTTCACAGCCTGCAAGAACAGCTGGCCATGGAAGAGCTTGCCGTTCGCAAGATGCGCTTCTATGAAAGCCAGGTACAAGACAACGAACTTAAGCACGTTATCAGTTCCATGCGGGAGCAGCATGAGGGGCACTACAACACCCTGATGCGGCACCTCTTGAGTCAAGAAACCAAGCCCTAAAGGAGGGATACACGGTGAACAAGCTCACGGAGAAAGACATTATGATGGATTGCCTAGCCATGCAGAAACAACTCACTCACTGTTACAACATGGCTGCCAACGAAACCTCCCACAATATGCTCCGGAGCGACCTGATCACCATACTTACGGAAGAACACCAGCTACAATCCTCGGCATTCGGTGCCCTCGACAAACGCGGCTGGTACCTGACCCGCCCGGTGACACGGGAAGCTCTCACCAAGACCCAGAGTTTCTTCAAAGGAATTCAAAAAGAGCTCCAGTGATTCTATGCAGGGCTGGGCAGAACAAACTGCCCGCCTTTCTTTCTGGGGAGGTGTGTATGTGACGCTACCTTTGGCACCAACGGAGCAAACTGTGCCAACTGGCTCCGACCCGTTTGTCTCTGACATGGAACGCGTGGAGCTGCTCTTGGAGCGCCTCCTCGCTGCCAAGTCATTTCCTAGCCGCTTGGGCACCGAGCTCCTTAAGGCAGGCGGCAAACGCCTACGTCCTAGGCTGTGCCTCTTGGCCTACCGAAGCGCGGCCTCTGAGGAGATGGTTCCTGTACGGCTCTGCCAAGCAGCAGCGGCATTGGAGCTTCTTCACCTGGCCACGCTGGTACACGACGATGTTCTGGATGGGTCCCTCTTGAGGCGCTCGCGCCCAAGCCTCAATGCTGTTCACGGGGATGGCCCAGCAGTGCTCGTGGGCGACTTTTTCTTCAGCCGATTTCTCCAGGCAGCGGCGCCTTTAGGCGGGCGAATCTTGTCCCTCTTAGCCGAGACAATTGCCACCGTGGTAGAAGGGGAACTCAGACAGGAACACCAGCGCCATAATCCTGCCCTAAGCGAGGACGAGTACTTTACTATCATAAGCCAAAAAACAGCCGCCCTCATGGCAGCTTCCTGTGCCGTTGGGGCGCTAATCGCTCATGCCCCGCAACGTACATATAAGGCCCTGTGGCAATTTGGTTATCACCTGGGATGCGCCTTTCAACTCCAGGATGATATCTTAGACTACGTGGGCAGGCCCCCCTTGTTAGGAAAACCCCGTGGCGGCGACCTGGCTCAAGGGGTGATTACCCTCCCGTTGATTCATGCTCTAAGAGACAGTTCGCGTAGAGCCCAGCTGCGGGAATGGTTGGGACAACAGAATCTAGATCCCCGCACCTTAGAAGATATTCGCCTTGAGGTGATCCAGTGCGGCGGCGTTTTTTACGCCGAGGCCCGTGTTAAGGCTGAGTTGGAACAGGCTAGGGCCGCCCTTTCATCCCTCCCACCCACCGCTGGACGCCAAGGATTGGAACAGTTGACACTTAACCTCAGCAGGCGACAGAGATGACAAGGGGCCTTAATCTGCAGGCGTTGGTGGTCCTGTTGCGCTGGCCAGCGGTGGCCGCCTTTAGCGGTGGAGGTATCTTCCTGGCCGCCAGCCTGGCCGAACCTGCTCACCGGGTGGAACGCTGGTTCGACCTCTTGCTGCTCACCCTCGCTGTGCTGGCTCTGCATGGGGTTACATCCCATGCCTTGAATGATTGGATTGATTGGTTAAGCGGTACTGATAAGCTAAGCCCTGGGCTTCTTTCTGGCGGGTCTCGAATAATACCTCGCGGCTTGGCCAGCACCCGCGACCTGATCTTTGTGGGCATTGCTGCCCTAATCCTGACCCTTATTTTATCATTTTGGCTTGTGGTACGCCGCGGAACGGGGGTTCTTCTGCCCTTTGCGGTTGGGTTCTGGTCGGTGTTGGCTTACTCCCTGCCGCCTCTCCGGCTAGCCTACCGGCCCATTCTCGGTGAGTGGCTAGCGGCCTTTCCTGCCCTCTTAGCCTGCATCTTAGGTGCCTTCTGGATCCTTACGGGCCATCTGGGACAGGACATCTGGTTGGCCGCCCTCATCTACGGGTTCCTAGCCTTGGCCTGGTTTGCTGAACACCACTTGGCCGACATTTCTGCCGACCTAGCTGCACAGCCGCAGAAGCTCACCACGGCCGCCTGGGTAAACCTGCTTTACGGACGTGCGGCAACCCGCTACGTACCCAGCTTGTACGCCCTTCTGGCCCTATTACCTGTAGCTTTTGCCGCAAGCGCTAAAGGGCGCACCCTGTTGCTGGCAGCCCTGCCCGCCTTGGCCAGTAGTGCTCTTGCTCTTATGGCAGACCCTAGCAGTGCCCTCGCTACTACACGGGCCGAACAGGCCATGATGGTTCTGGCGATGCTTGAAGCCGGTCTCCTCATCCTTCTCTTCTAGCGGCTAGACACGCCCTACTCCTCCCTTCTTGGCTCTCCTCCTTCGGCCCCTTATTGGCCTGGCTGGGCTAAAACATACTGCCGTATGTTTTAATCCGCTATGGCGAGAATTGCTCTCCCACCACTTAAATTAAGATAGGCTCGAGCTACAATGTAGCCGAGCCTATCTTTTAAGCCAAATTTAGGGCTGATTTTAGCTCACGTTCCAGTTCCTCCATCACTTCTTTCACTGTGGTAATTCTCTCGGCCCGCCAAGCGTTGGCGCCCGCGAAGGCAAAACCCTTGTCAAGTTCCCCTTTCTGAGCATGAATGAGCGCATCAGCAATACAGTAAGGCGACTTACTGGGCACGCATGGCTGCAGGCAGTTGTAGGCGCACTTTACCGGTGAGCCCTCACCAACCGCGACACGCTCAAGGTAAGCGTTCTTGATGGCTCGGCCGGGCATGCCAACAGGGCTCTTGATGATGCCAATATCCTCTTTCTTGGCCCGCAGGTGCTCTGCCTTGAAGCCAGGCGACGCATCGCACTCCTCCGTGGTTATAAAACGGGTAGCCATTTGCACCCCAGCTGCCCCTAAACGCAACATCCGGGCAATGTCGGCGCCATCCCAAAGGCCACCTGCTGCCACCACCGGGATGCGCCGGCCATGCCTCTCATCGTAAGGCTTAACCGCAGCCAGTACTTCCGGAAGCAGTCTCTCCAACGCATAGTCCTCCGGGTGCTCTAGTTCCTCGGTCGAAAAACCCAGGTGTCCTCCAGCTTGAGGCCCCTCTAAGACTAGCACATCCGGCACGCGCCCGTGTTTCTTCTCCCAGTGCTTGCAGATCAGTGCAGCCGCCCGCGGCGAAGAAATAATGGGTCCTAGCTTGACGTTAGATTCCTGAACCAAAGCCGGGAGGTTGAGGGGTAGCCCTGCCCCTGAGAAGATAATATCTATTCCTGCTTGCACGGCCGTACGTACCGTCTCCTCAAAGTTGTTGATAGCCACCATGATATTAACGCCCAGGATCTTCCCTGGACTTAAAGCGCGCGCCTTCTCGATTTGCTCCAACAGTCCCTCCAGATTGGCCCGCTTCTTGTTTATCTGGTAATCAGGCCGATAAAAGCCAATCTCCACACCGGATATTACACCTACGCCACCGCAGTTAGCCACCGCTGCAGCAAGGTTGGCCATGGAGATACCCACACCCATACCACCCTGGATTATTGGTAGTCGCGCCGTCAAATCGCCTATTTTAAGAGTCGGTATATCCACAAGACCATCCTTCCTCAACGGTTTCCATCTCATTCGACAACGAGCACAGAAGTCCCTTTGTATTTTCGTCCACAGATAACATTTCAAAAATATCCTGCCCTTATAGGCAGGAAACATTCCTGTCACAACCAGAACCAAGATAGTCAGAAGGCATTTTTCTGCTTCCTGGCGAATCACTGATAAAAATCCTTACGCCGCTCAGCGCAGCGGGGAACGGAAGGGGAGAAGAACAATGGCAGAGAAAATCGTGGGCATTCTGGGCGGGATGGGACCGGATGCCACTGTGGATCTCTTTCAGAAGATACTTCGAGCCACACCGGCCACACGCGATCAGGAACACCTACGGATCATCGTGGACTGCAACTCCAAGATCCCCGATCGCACCGCTCACATCATTTCCGGTGCAGAAGATCCCTGGCCGTACCTCCACGAGTCTGCCCAACTTCTCGAGAGGGCTGGTGTGAACCTGATTGTCATACCATGTAACGCTGCTCACAACTGGCACGATCGCATCCAAGCCAGCGTTAAGGTGCCTGTCCTGCACATCATGCAGGCCACGGCAGACCACGTTCAGGCGAACTATCCTAGTGTAACCAAGGTCGGCCTTCTGGCCGTCCCGGCAACCGTTAAGGTGGGCCTCTACCACCGCGCCTTCGCCAACCACGGCATTGAGGTCATTGCACCGGACAAGGAACACCAAGAACTAACCACCAAAGCCATATTTGCCGTCAAAGCAGGAGACAGTGGCCCGGAAGGTACAGCCCTTCTTATCAAGGCCGGCGAGCACCTTATTGCCCAAGGCGCTCAGGCTGTCGTCGCCGGCTGCACCGAGATACCCTTGGTCTTGAAAGACGGCGACCTTTCTGTTCCCGTTATTGACGCCACCCGGGCCTTAGCTACCGCGGCCGTCAAGATGGCACGCGGTGAAGACTAAAGAGAACCTGCCCCCACAGCAGGGATTGCTCTTCTAACGGCTGCCGCCCCCGCCACTTAGGCCAGTTTCCTGGCCCGCAGAGGCGTTTGGTTACAAAGATTTGCGGTGCCCAATAAAAATCCTGCCTGAACTCACAGGCAGGATTTTGCTTGCTTCAGCTTGGCTACAACCTAGGTCTTTAAGGGCATCCTACTTACCTTTGGCGGGAGTGTGTGGGAATCGAACCCACCGCGGACGACCTCGCCCGCCACCGGATTTGAAGTCCGGGCAAGCCACCAGGCCCAATCCACCCCCCCATCTTTACGTTAATAGTGTACCATTTCTTTAGATCTAGATCAATGGACGCCTCAACCCCTACAGCGTTTCAAATAGCCGGGTCAGCAGCGCGGTGCGCTCCGGCAAATATTCCAGATCCACGTACTCGTGAACAGCATGTCCGCCATCGCCTACAGCTCCTAGTCCGTCCAGGGTAGGTACACCCAGAGCAGCTGTAAAGTTGCCATCGCTTCCGCCGCCGGTGCCAGCTTCGGTAATATCAAACCCTAGCTCGTGGGCTAAAGCTTGGGCGTGGTTAAAGAGCTCAACTATGGCTGGAGTCCGTTCCATGGGGGGACGGTTGAGGCCACCACGCACTTCAATTTCTGTTCCTTCAAGTTCCGGTTTAAGGCTGAGAATTTCCTTAACCACCTTCTCCGCTTCCTCCAGGGTAGCAGCCCTCATATCCACCTCTACTCGGGCTTCTGCGGCCACCACATTGGCCCGGGTTCCCCCTTGAAAAACACCGACATTCACGGTGGTACCCTTTTCGAGATCAGTAAGTTGGTGTAGCTTGAGAACTTGCCGGGCCAACTCATCAATAGCGCTGATACCCTTTTCAAAATCAGCCCCAGAGTGAGCGGCACGGCCCTTCACGGTGATTTCAAAACGGCCGAGACCCTTGCGGAATGTCTTGAGAGCACCGGGCGGCACGGAAGGCTCCAGTACCAGGGCTACCTTTGCTTTTCTTGCCAGTTCTTCAATGATGGGCCTGGAGCTAAAACTACCGGGCTCTTCATCGCTGTTGAAGAGGAATACAATCCGGCGTTGGACAAGCCCTCTCTTTTGAGCAGCTTCCAGGGCAAAAATAGCCTGGACTATTCCTGCCTTCATGTCGAAAGCGCCTGGACCAAAGGCCTTGTTCCCTTCCACACGGAAGGGGCGCTTTTTTATTTCTCCCGTGGCCCACACAGTGTCCATGTGGCAAAGAACAAGGATAGGTGGCTCTCCCTCGCCCCAGCTCGCTAGCACATGGTTACCATACTGCTCCTGTGGGATGACTTCCACTTCACAACCGAGTGCCTGTAGCCGTTCAGCCAAGAAACTGCTGAGCTTATCCACTGCCTCTTTCTCGTTACTAGGTGACTCCAATTCGACCAGTTGTCTTAAGAGCTGTACCATCTCGTCCCGTCGGTAAGTGAACTCCTGTACTAGTCCATGCATGTGATCGACCTCCCTTTTACCATCACGGTGGTTTTTTGTCCATGTCATCCAGAAGCATTGGGCCCAAGTATCCTCTTATCGGCCACACGACGGGTTATGTGCCGGTCATCCAAGTATTCCAAGAGCGGTAGGGCGTAACGCCGTGAGGTAGCCAAGAGATCACGCAGCTGGCCAATGGTGATAGACTCATGTTCACGGATGTACGCTACCACCTTCGCCGTAGCTTCTGTTAGGGCCTCCCGGGTCAAGAAGACACCTTCGGCAAGCTGTACTAGTTCACCCCGCTCCAGGAGTGCAGTTAGGATCTCCGCTGCGTCTTTACCCGCTCCCAAACCCGTCAGCACCTCCAGCGGAGCAGGGGGCTGATAAGGAGACTGGGCCATGGCTCGCTTGAGCTTCGCCACCTGCTCAGCTTGGGTAGAAGTGAATTCTGGCACGTGCGTGGTTAGGCGCACGCGTTCCCCTTCAACCTTAAGCATGGCTGCCTGTGGCAGGCGCAGCAGCTCAGGCAAAGCCCGCGCCGAGACTCCGCGAAAAACCCGGGTTCTGAGCTCCTCCAAGGGAAGACCCAGTCGCAGCGGGTGCTCACGGTGAAAGCGAGCCAACACCTCCTCGGCTTGATCCAGTAATGCCTGCAGTACTCCTTGGGCTATGTAGTAGGTTGTCCCTTCCATGATCAGAGTGACAACCCGCCCGCCGCTGAAAAGGGCTCCCAGCGCATGGTCCGTATCCTCCAAAGCCAGCCCAGCGGTCCTGGCAATCTCTTCCTTGCTGCTTAGCTTAGGTCCCAGCTGCTCCAAGGCATGGATAACAATATCTGCAGGATCACCTTTTTCCTTCTGCTCCAGTTCCGCTTTCACGGCAACGTTGAAGCGCTTGCGCCGTGGCGCTACGGGCTCCAGGACTATCCCGCCCCCGATAGTAGCAGCAGGAGAATATGAGCGAATGACGTAATGGTCTCCCCGGCGAAGGGCAACCGGCTCCTCCAAGCGAAATTGGACCAGGGTTGACTCCCCTGGCTCCAACTCTTCAGAGAAGAGCAGGTAAACACGCCCCAGTACCTCGCTGGTGCCGGAGTGCAAACGGATACGTTCCCGGTGTTTCAGGGCCCGGGGTGCATGCTCTAAGAGGAGCAGACGGGCATCTATCTGGGTGGAAGGTAGCAGCGAACCCGGGGTGGCCACCACTGAACCCCGCTCTACTTCCTCCACACTCACTCCGGCCAGGTTCAGAGCCACCCGCTGGCCCGCCACGGCCTCATCTACTTTCTCTCCATGCACCTCTACTTGCCTGATACGAATTTCGCGCTGGGCTGGATAGATCTCAGCCCGGACACCCGGCTTTACAGTTCCAGAAAGGAGGGTCCCGGTAACCACGGTACCAAAGCCAGAGATGCTGAAAACCCGGTCCACCGGCAGGCGAAATGGTCCTGCGTGCACCCGCTCTACTATACTATCTGTAGCCCTATCAATGGCCGCCAAGAGTTCGGGAATCCCTTCTTTTGTTATGGCCGAGACAGAGTAGATGGGGGCAGCTTCTAGAAAAGTCCCCTGGACCTCTGCTCGAATGTCTTCCTCTACCATCTCCAGCCACTCAGGTTCTACCAGATCCATCTTGGTAAAGACAATAAGACCACTCTTCACACCACTGAGCTGCAGGATATCCAGGTGCTCGCGAGTTTGCGGCATAACCCCCTCATCTGCTGCCACCACCAACAACACCAGGTCAAAACCGACTACACCAGCTAACATTTGTTTGATAAAACGTTCGTGGCCCGGTACATCCACCACACCGGCTCGCCGTCCACTAGGCAGTTCAAAGGGCGCAAAGCCCAGTTCTATGGAGATACCGCGTTCTTGCTCTTCTTTGAGTCTATCGGTGTTGTGCCCGGTCAAGGCTTGGATAAGGGTAGTCTTACCATGGTCCACATGACCTGCCGTTCCAATGATTATATGTTTCATTCGCTCCTACCCTCCTAATAACGGGACCGGTGCCGACCATTTTCGCTCAGGCTCAAGAATAGAAAAAAGACCAAGACAGCGATGAGGCCCAGGTTTGGGGTTACGCCAAGATACAGCTCTACTCCCTGGTAAGCCACGGCCGCAAGAATTCCAAAGAGGCCAAACATGAAGACATCCAGCATAGTATCATCCAAGTACGGGGCAGCCAGCTCCCGATTCAAGAGTGCTAGAACAAGCTCCCCGACCAAGAGCGTAAGGACAAACACCAAAGGCGCACTGATCCAGGGACTGAGGCGCGGGGCCAGGTATTGGAATAAGAAGAACGAGCCAGGTAACAGGAAAATGGCTTCCACCAGATAGACACGCCCCGGCATTCTAGTCCCCCCTAGAGATGCCCAGCGCCGCACCCAGGGCCCTTACCAACAACTTGTCCTCCTCTGGCGCTACGGTACGCGGATCCAGCAGCAGACGGTTGTCCTTGATACGGCCTATCACCGGCAATGCTCCCTGGCGTAGGGTGGCAGCCAGTTCATCTGGCGTCCAATGATCACAGCTAATACCCACCACATATGTCGGCAGCTCAGCCAAAGGCAGCGAACCGCCTCCCACCTCCGATACGCCGGGAAGCACTGTGGCTGAAAGCCCACTAATGGCATTTATGGCCCGTGCCAAGCGCTCAGCACGTTCTCTCAGTTCGCCCACTCCTAGTCTCAAGGCTCGCAGTGTAGGAATCTCCTGCCACGCCCGCTCTAGATCCCGGTACAGGCGCAGGGTAGCTTCCAAGGCAGCTAAGGTAAGCTTACCGACCCGTAGCGCCCGAGCCAAGGGATGGCGCTTAATCTTATCCAGTAGGGCCTTCTTCCCCACTATAATGCCTGCCTGCGGCCCACCCAACAGCTTGTCGCCGCTAAAGGTCACAATATCCACCCCGGCAGCAATACTCTCCTGCACAGTAGGTTCCTTTTCTAAGCCGATCTCGCTCAAATCCATCAACACGCCACTGCCTAAGTCCTCCATGGTGGGCAGGCCGTGCTGAGCCCCCAGGACAGCCAGTTCAGCCCCGCTGACACTGGCAGTAAAGCCCAGGATACGATAGTTGCTGGTGTGCACCTTAAGGAGTAAAGCCGTTTCCTCCCCTATGGCTGCCGCATAGTCGCGCGGGTAAACCTTGTTGGTTGTCCCCACCTCCCGCAAACGGCAGCCACTAGCTGCCATCACCTCAGGGATGCGGAAGGAACCGCCTATTTCCACCAACTGCCCTCGGGCCACCACAACCTCACGCCCGGCCGCTAAGGCAGCCAGAACCATCAGCACAGCTGCTGCATTGTTGTTCACCACCAGCGCTGCCTCTGCCCCAGTGAGCTCGCACAGGAGGTCTGCGCAATGGTCATGACGCGAACCACGCTCACCACGCTCTAGGTCGTACTCCAGGGTGGAATAACCTTCAGCAATGGTTCCTAGGGCACGGCGCGCGGATTCCGCCAGGGGTGCCCGGCCAAGATTTGTATGCACTACAACACCGGTAGCGTTGATAACCCGAGTAAGGTGCGGGCGCGCCGCGGCATGTACACGCGCCACCAGCTTTGCTACCAAATCATCTAAGCTTAACTCTAGCAGCCTGTCCCCTGCGGAAGAGACCAGGATAGCCTGCCGTGCCTGGGCGGTCACTTCCCGGGCTGCTGCCACCACTAAAGCGCGCGGGTGATCCTTGAGCAGTTCTGCCACCGGCGCAGCCGCCAGCAGTGTCTCCACCGCCGGGATGCTGCGCAAGGCTTTGGTTTTATCTTGAGATAGCATGCGAACTCTCCTTTAGCTAACCTTCACACTGAAAATTATCTAAGTATAGTATTTCCTTCTGCGGGATTAAATTCCTGCAGCGAGCAAAGCTTGCTTTTGATTAGCCAACTGGATTAAAATAGTCCAGAAAGGAGGATGTTTCATGCCCAAGCGTAAGATAGTGCGAATTGATGAGGAGAAGTGCAACGGTTGCGGCCTCTGTGTAACGCCCTGTGCTGAAGGAGCCATCCAAATAGTGGACGGTAAGGCGCGGGTGCTAAGAGAAGAACTCTGTGACGGCGCCGGGTTCTGCCTCCCCCTTTGCCCCCAGGGGGCACTGAGTCTGGAAGAACGCGAGGCGCCAGCCTTCGATGCCCAGGCAGCTGCAGTGGCAGCCGCACAACGCCCGGCGGGAACAGAGATCACATGCTTCAAGTGCGGGACGGGAGAACAGAGTAGCGCCTTGATCCCCGTGCGCATTAAGGGTGAAAGCCTCTGGGTCTGCACACACTGTCTGCCCCAGCTTATTCACGGTTAAGAGCCTGCCGGAACCGAGGGTACAAGAAGGAGTAGTCGGTTGCTATCCAGCTGCAATAGCACCTGGTCACCCACGGCCAGAGGCAGAAGGTGCTCTATGTTTATAGGAGCTTCATAACACCAGACAGGTTTGCCATTACGGCCTAAGGCATAGACGAACTCATTATCTGCTACCAGCACAGTGTCCTCACGAATGAAGAGCCCGCGGCAGGGGCCACGTAAGCGGCGCTGCCAGAGTTTTTTCCCTGTCGGCGCGAGCAGAGTAACCCGGGAAGGTGCCGATGCCGTGCCTCCGCTTTCAGCGACAAGAAGGTTCCCATCCTGGGTCCAGGCCAGATGCGACGCCGGATTGGTGAGTTCTAAATCATGAGACTCACCTTCTGACAGGCTGAGGTGAACCAGACTGCCGCCAGCGGCGGCAATCCACTCTCCTTGAGCGCTAAAGGTCTGGATGAGCTCAGGACTGCTCCAGATTTCCCTTGCACGCTCCCCTTTATCCGTTAGCAGAGAAAGGCGCGCTTTTGTATCCCGGCTTCCTAGGCCCACTGTGGCTATTAGCCAGCCCGAAGCTGCAGGTGTTAGCTTCAGCGAAGACGTGTTTCTCAGGACTTGTTCGCCGATAACCGCCCCACTGGGAGTAAAAAAGCTCACCTCTTCTATCAAGGAGCCAGTCCCTTCCAACACCGGTCCCCGCACCACTGCAGCCCGGCCGTCGGAGGCTAGCGCCAGTGCCTCGGCCGGCCAGACAGAAGGCCTGCCCCAGACAACCCCAGCCGCATCAAAAAGAGTAATTTGGCCCGAACTTAAGGCCAGCAATAGTTCTTTGCCGTTGTTTTGAACTTTAAAACCAGATGGCACCTCTTCCCGCCACAGGGGCTTCCCTTCTTGATCCAAGGCAACTAAAGTCGTTGGACTCATTGCTGCCAGGTACTGGCTCCCAAGAAGAGGTCCACCTAGCCAAACAGGTAACTCCGTTTCGCTCCCCTGGAAGTCCCAAAGCACATTCGCCCGGGGAATAGAAGCGGGTAGCCCCAGCCGGGGAGCTGCAAGGGAGAGACTCCCTGCCCCTTGACGCAAGAAAAGGAAGGGAAGTAGCAGTATGATGAATAGGGCGGCCCAGAGGCCGCTCTTTCCTGTATCCTGAGTCAAAGAAACCACCTCATGCTGCAGTAGTAAGCCCTTTAGACTTCCCCGTGCAGCACCTCATTTCCTTCTTTTACCAGAAGGGTTGCCGACAATTTTTGAAGACCAAAAAAGCCCCTAAGGGCTGTCTTTTGAGGTACTGTTTTCTGCAGCCGATGAATGCCACAGGGTCAGGTCATCTTTCCTAAACTAGGGCCTTCTGTGGAAGATCTCTGGCTTGAAAGTCTGGCTTCAGTAGAAAGATAAAGGCAGACCCCGCTAAGGAGGAGGACCCCGGCGGCATACTGCAGCGGATCGGGGGTCTCGCCAAAGATAAGGTAGGCCCAGAGGCTAGCGCCCAGCGGTTCGCCTAGGATGGCTACGGTGACAGAAGTAGCAGACAGGTAGGCCAGAGACCAGTTAAACACCGAGTGCCCTAAGAGGGTGCAGACCAAGGCCAAAGCCAAGAAAACCAACCAGTCCGTCCCCGGAAAGCCGCTCAGGGGTACTCGTAGCACTGAAGCCAGGAGAAGTAACGTGGCCGCAGCTACGGTGTAGGCCCAAAAGGTGTAAGAAAGGGTACTCACCTCCTGACGCACACGACGGCCTAGAAGGAAATACAGGGAGACAAAGACTGCCCCCAGAAAGGCCAGGAGATCACCATAAAGGCTGCTCACACCGCCTCCAAGGTCAAATACGGCCACGGCCAGCCCACCTAAGAGAGCTAGGCCTATACCTG